>DASZXM010000762.1:0-8392 GCA_035546415.1 Pseudonocardiaceae bacterium | reverse complement strand
GGATCGTCCCGAGCTTCGTCGTGGCGATCCTGTGGCAGTTCATGTGGCAGAGCGACGTCGGGATCGTGAACAAGGTCCTGGTCGACTACACCGGCATCCTCGGCCACCGGCCGATCTGGCTGCTCGGGCCCAACACCATGTGGGCGATCGTGATCCCGAGCGTCTGGCGCGGGCTGCCGTTCGCGATGCTGATCTTCCTGGCCGGCCTGCAGGCGGTCCCGCAGGACCTGCTGGAGGCCGCGCAGATCGACGGGTGTTCCCGGCGGGCCGCGTTCTGGCGGATCCAGGTGCCGCTGCTGCGTCCGGTCAGCGGGTTCCTGCTGGTGTGGTTGACGATCAACGCGCTGCAGCTGTTCGACGAGGTGTACGCGACGACGAAGGGCGGCCCGCTGCACTCCAGCACGGTCATCGTCTACTACCTGTACCAGCAGGCGTTCCAGTTCTTCCACGCCGGCTACGCGGCCGCGATCGCCGTCGTGCTGTTCGCCGCGATCGCGGTGATCACGGTGATCCAGCTGCGGATGACCCGAGGGGTGGCCGATGACGGCCGTCGTTCCCGGTAGGCGGTCGCGCCGGCCCTCGGCGTGGCATCTGGTGCTGGTCCCGGTCGCGCTGGTGATGGCGGCGCCGCTGATCTGGATGCTGATCACCAGCCTGTCGTCGCTGGCGGAGACCCGGCACTTCCCGCCGGAGCTGCCCGCGACGCTGCGCTGGGGCAACTACGCGCAGGCGTGGACGCAGTCGCCGTTCGCGCACTGGCTGGCCAACAGCACGATCGTGTCGGCGACGTGCGTGGTCAGCAACCTGGTGCTGTGCAGCCTGGCCGGCTACGCGTTCGCCCGGCTGCGGTTCCCGGGCAGCGGGATCGTGTTCGGCGCGCTCCTGGCGACGCTGATGGTGCCGTTCCAGGTCGTGATGATCCCGACGCTGCTGATCGTGAAGGACCTCGGCCTGGTCGACTCGCTGCCCGCGCTGATCGTGCCGAACCTGGTCACGCCGTTCGGTATCTACCTGCTGCGGCAGTTCTTCCTGTCCCTGCCGGTGGAGCTGGAGGAGGCGGCGCTGATCGAGGGTGCCGGCCGGCTACGCATCCTGGTACGAATCCTGCTGCCACTGATGGGACCGCCGCTGAGCACCGTCGCGGTGCTGACGTTCCTGCAGATCTGGAACGACTTCCTGTGGCCGCTGGTCGCCACGTCGTCCCCGGACACGATGACGGTCCAGCTGGGACTGGCCACTTTCCAGAGCGCGCACTACACGAACTGGCCGATCCTGATGGCCGGCACGGTGCTCAGCCAGCTGCCGGTGCTGCTGCTGTTCGTGGCCGCCCAGCGGTTCTTCGTGCGCTCCATCGCCAACACCGGTATCCGCTGACGTCTACAGTGGCCCGGTGACGACTCGGGTGATCGTGCTCAACGGCGGCTCCAGTTCGGGCAAGTCCGGCCTGGCCAGGTGCTTGCAGGCGGTGCTGCCGGACCCGTGGCTGGCCTTCGGGATCGACGGCCTGGTCGACGCGATGCCCGCCGGCCATCGGGGAATCGACTTCGCCGCGGACGGCGCGGTGACCGTCGGACCGGAGTTCCGCGTGTTGGAGGGGGCGTGGATGGCCGGGGTGGCGGCGACGGTCCGCGCGGGTGCCCGGGTGATCGTGGACGACGTGTTCCTCGGTGGGGCCACGTCCCAACAACGGTGGCAGCAGGCGTTGGCCGGGCTGCCGGTGCTGTGGGTCGGCGTGCGGTGCGACGCCGAGGTGGCCGCCGCGCGGGAGATCGCCCGGGGCGACCGGACGGGCGGGATGGCCGCGTCCCAGGCGGAGATCGTGCACAAGGGAGTGGTGTACGACCTGGAGGTGGACACGACGCACACGGAGGCCCTGGACTGCGCGCGGGCCATCGCCGCGCGGCTTCGCTGAGAGCTCCTAACACAATGGCGTTCGGTAGCGATTGGGGTCCAGGCGCGCGAGATGCGAGGCGGAGGAGGGAGGCGTGGCGGAGCCACGTTGACCGACGACAACGCCGCAGATCGTGTGCCTGGGCGCCAATCGCCCGGACAGTTATTGTGTTGGGAGCTCTGAGGCCGGCTCAGCCGGCAGGCGGCCAGGTGGCCGTGCGGCTGGACAGCGTCAGCCTGCGGCCCTTCGTGGCCAGCGCACCGCGTTGCAGGTCGGGCGTGGTGCGCACGTAACGCCTGCGGCAGTGGCAGTGCATCTCGTAGACGGTCTCGCCCAGGTACCGGTTGAGGTAGTCGGCCATCGCCCGGGCACTGTTCAGCTCCAGGCTGCTGGCCAGGTCGTGGGCACCGGCGGCCTCGGCGCGCGCCAGCCGGTAGCGGGTCTCCTGGGTCACGGAGTAACCGGTGCGCGGCATCAGCACACTGCCGGTCACGGTGCTGTGCACGTCCATCCCGAGCGCCAACGGACGCAGGCACACGGTGGCGAACACCGCATGGCATTCACCGCACACCAGCTGCACTTCCCGCCGCCTGAGCATGGTGCGCCAAGCCTATCGACGCGGCGCCGCCGGGTCGACGGTGCGTCAACGCCCGACAGCGGAGCGACACGTCCCAGGTGTGCCGGACCGGACGGTTGCGCTGGGGCGAAAACGTATGGCGCCGGGATCGTCGTGATCCTTAACGTTCGGACAAGGGCGGCGACGCCCACGGTGCTCGCGGCCGTGAACGCGAGGACATCACTTGTCGTCACGAATCGGGGGTCACGCGATGTGGAAGACAACGGCACTGGGCGCGTCGGTGGTGGTGACGGCCGCGCTGTTGGCGGCCGGCCCGGCGGCGAGCTCCGCCCACGCGGCCGGCAGCTGCTGGGACGCGGGTTTCGTCAAGGCCGGCTACGAGGCCTACTACTGCCACAATGTCGGCGGCATTCCCGTCTACAACAGTGAGTTCACCGCTGTGGTCGGGTATCTGAACTCCACCACGTCGTGGTTCGCCTGCCGGATCGATTACGGTCCCGCCAACGGCGAGGGCAGTCCGCATCCGAACCGGTGGCTGTGGACGCTCGGCGACACCAGCGACGAGGCATGGGGTTATGTCTCGGACAAGGATATCTACGACGAGACGAATCCCGTGCACGCGTGCTGAATCGCGACCACGTCACCTCGCCTCGGCCAGGAACCGGTCCCGCAGGGCGAACTTCTGGATCTTGCCGGAGCCGGTGAGGGGGAAGGCGTCGACGAAGCGCCACACCTTCGGGGTCTTGTGCGGAGCCAGGTGCTCGCGTACGTGGTCGAACAGCACCGTCTCGTCCGCCGGTGCGTCCGGTGCCAGGACCACGAACGCGGCCACCTGTTCGCCCCACGTCTCATCCGGCACGCCCAGCACCGCGACGTCCTGTACGTTCGGGTGGCTGAGCAGGACCTGCTCGATCTCGCGCGGGTAGATGTTCTCACCGCCGCGGATGATCATGTCCTTGAGGCGGCCCTCGATCCGGCAGTAGCCGCGTTCGTCCATGCGGGCCAGGTCACCGGTGTGCAGCCAGCCGTCCGCGTCGATGGCCGCCGCCGTCTGTTCGGGCGCGTCGAAGTAGCCGGTCATCACGTGGTAGCCGCGGGTGCACAGCTCGCCGACCGCGTCCAGCGGCAGCGGCGTCGCGCCGTCCAGCGGGTCGGCGATCTTCACCTCCGCGCCGGGCAGTGGCCGGCCCAGCGTGGTGCGCCGGTCCTCGGGCGTGTCGTCCATCCTGGTCATCGTGATGCCGGGGGACGCCTCCGTCTGCGCGTAGATGATCAGCATCGGCGCGCCGGTCGCCTGCTCCACCCGGTCGACCAGCTGCGGCGGCACCGTGGCGCCGCCGGAGATCGAGAACCGCACCGACGACAGGTCCGTCGACGCGAAGTCCGGATGGTTGAGCATCGCGAGCAGCATCGTGGGCACGCCGCCGAACAGCACGCTGCGTTCGGACTCGACGAGCCGCAACTGCAGCGCCGGGTCGAACCCGGGCAGCAGGACCTGCGTGCCGAGACCGGCGATGGACGACAGCGTGGCCAGTACGCAACCGGCCGTGTGGAACAACGGCATCGGGTTGACGCACACCTCGCCGGGCCGCAGCCCGAACACCCGCACGTAGGACAGCCGCGCGTTGTTCACGATCCCGTTGTGGTGCAGCACCGCGCCCTTCGGCGTGCCGGTGGTGCCGGACGTGTACTGGATCTGCGCCGGGTCGCCCGGCGCCACCGCCGGCAGCGCCTGCGTGGGCGAGCCGGACGCCAGGAACGCCGGCCAGTCCGCGAAGAACAACGCCTCCCGCAGCTCCGGCAGGTCGGCGCGCACGCCCGCCAGGGACTCGGCCATCGAGGTGCCCCGGTACTCGTGCAGCAGGAACACGCCCGCGGAACGGGACTGGCCGAGCACGTGCCGCAACTCGGCCGGCCGCAGGGCCGGGTTGACGGTGACGAGCGTCAGCCCGGCCAGTGCGGCGGCCATCTCCAGCACGACCCATTCCGGGATGTTGTTCGCCCACACCGCGATCCGCTCACCGGGCGCGAACCGGCCGAGCAGTGCCTGTGCGGCGCGCTCGGCGTCGGCCAGCAGGTCGGTGTAGGTCCAGGTGCGGCCGTCGGGCACGCCCTCGACGAGCGCCCGGGTGTCCGGCGCGCGTTCGGTCGCCCAGCGCAGCAGCGACCCCACCGTCTGTTCCCGGACGAGCGCGGTATCCGTTGCCGGACAGTAGGAAACTGGCTGGCTCATCGATCCACTGTAGGACCGCGCGCCACCGGGGGACGGCTGCGGCCGGGAGTTGCGTCCCGGCCACGTGCCCTCACAGCGACACGCGGACCGGTTCCGCGTCGAGCACACCGAGCAGGCGCAGGCGCTGCACGGCCAGCAGCCGCGACGGGCTCGCGTCCGCGCCTGCCACCCACTCCCGCCAGGTCGGCCAGCGGTCCCGGTCGTAGGCCTCGTCGTCGAATCCGGCGTCCAGGACGAGGTCGCGGACGGTGGCGCTCCGCTCCGGGTCGGCGATTCCCGGCCACGGCAGGTACTCGATCGTCCAGGCCAGCCGATGGTGACCGCCGGCCGACGAGTGGCACAGGTGCACGTCGAACGCGATCACGTCACCGGGTTCGGTCTCCAGGACCACCGCCGGCACCGGCCAGCCCGGGAAGCCCTGCCCGGCGGGGTCGGCGGCCCAGAACGACCGCAGCCGGAACGCGAACCCGGGGTCGTGCGAGCCGGGGATCACGCGCAGCGCGCCGTCGGCGGCGGTACGCGGCTGCAGGTGGGCCAGGAACTTCACGCCGCCGACGGCCGGCCCCTGGTCGGTGTGCCAGCCGGCGTTGCTGGTGAAGCAGGTCGCGATCGGTGGCGTCGGCACGACGAGGGTGCCGAGCAGTTCGGCCGCGCCCTGGTAGAACCGGGGGTCGTCGGCCACCAGCGCCTGCGACAGCGGCGCGCGGTCGACGGTCAGCGGCAGGTAGTCGCCGCGGATGCCACCGGAGCGGTCGGGATCGGTGTCGGTGCCCAGGCCGCCGAACGCGTCGGTCAGCCCCGCGGTGACCTCGGCGGTCAGGTCGGCGGTCTCCCGCTCGTCGAGCAGGCCGCGCAGGACCACGAAGCCGAAGGCACGGAAATGGGCGATCTGGTCGATGTCGAACACGGTCGAATTCCTTCTCGTCGTCGGATCGGGTTGCGAAACGCGGAATCCGAACGAGAAGGCGGTGGTCGAGCGAGTCAGTGTCAACCGAACTCGGTGGGCATGACCCGACTCTACGGGACGCGGACGCCGCGGCGGAACCGTCCCGGCGGGTGGCCGTGTTCGCGTTTGAAGGCCGCGGCGAAGGCGAACTCGGAGGTGTAGCCGGCCTGTCGGGCAACGGCCGCGATCGGCGTGTCGGCGTCGCGCAGTGTCCGGGCGGCCAGCGTCATGCGCCACCACGTGAGGTAGGCCAGCGGCGGCTGGCCGACCAGGGCGGTGAAGCGGCGGGCGAACGCGGCCCGGGACAGGCCGGCCCGGGCCGCCAGGGTGGCGACCGTCCACGGCCGGGCCGGGTCGTCGTGGACGGCACGCAGCGCGGCGGCGACGGCCGGGTCGTGCAGTGCCGCCGCCCAGCCGGTGTCGCCCCGTTCGGCGAACCAGGCCCGCAGGATGTGCAGCAACAGCGCGTCCAGCAGGGCACACAGCATCGCGTCGCGGCCGGGCCCGGCTTCGGTCACCTCGCCGTCGAGGAGGTCGACCACGGCCCGCAGTGCCGCGTGCCGGCCGGCCCGCGCCGGCACGTGCACGATCTCGGGCAGGTCGCCCAGCACCGGGTGGGACCGGGCACGGTCGAACGTGTAGGCGCCGCACAGGGTCACCGCGGTGGCCGGGTCGCCGTCCGTGGGTTCGACGGCGGTGAGCGCGGCCGGTGCGTCGGCCAACGTCGTGCCCGGGCTGTCGGCCAGACCGTGGGACTGGCCGCGGGGCAGGAAGACCACGTCGCCCGGTGCCAGCGCGACCGGGTCGCCGTCGGCCGGGAAGAGCCAGCACAGTCCTTGCAGGACGACGTGGAACCCGGCGGCGTCGACGGCGGGGAACCGGCGGCCGAACGGCGCCCGGTGCGTCACCCGCGCCGAGTGCGGCCGCCCGGTGCGCATCGTGGTGACCACGTCCGACAACACGTCCACACACGCGATCGTATCGGTGACGCAGACGAACACGTAGGAATGTGAGCTTCTCACGCATAGGACGTCTCCATCGGCCGCCATAGGCTGCGGTGGAACCGAGAAAGGGGAGGTCATCGTGTTGATCGCCGTCTACGGAGCGACCGGCTACCAGGCCGGGTTGGTGCTCGCCGAACTGTCCCGCAGGAGCATCCCCGCGCGGCCGGTGGGCAGGGACGCGGCCCGCCTGCGCACGTTCGCCGGGTCCCGGGTGGCCACCGTCGACGACCACGAGTCCCTGGTGGCCGCGTTCGACGGCTGCGACGTCGTGATCAACTGCGCCGGTCCGTTCACCGGGATCGGCGACAAGGTGGTGCGAGCGGCCGTCGCCGCGGGCTGCGGCTACGTCGACACGGCCGGCGAACAGCCCTACGTGCGCGGGCTGTTCGACGTTTTCACGGACGCGGCGGTCCCGATCGTGCCCGCGACCAACGACGGATGCCTGCCGGTCGACCTGCTCGCCCGGCTGGTCGCCGACCGGGTGGGGGCGGTCGACGACGTGACCGTCGCCCACATCATCCGCGGCGGTGGCGGCATGTCGCGCGGCTCGCTGCGGTCGATCGGCGTCATCGCGGGCGCCGCCACCACCGGGCGGGAGCTGTCCATCACGTGGTCCGGGGAGTCGGTGGCACTGCGGGAGTTCCCGGTCTGCGAGACCGTCACGATCCCGCGGCACGTCACGGTCGGAGGCGTGGCGGGGTTCGTCGAGGCGGCCGTGTTCGCCCGACTGGGCGCGCCGGTCGCCCCGGAGACGGTGCCGGTCGGACCGTCCGAACAGGACCGGCGCGGGCAGGGGTTCGCGTACGTACTGGACGCCGACGGCACCAGGGGAGTGATACGCGGCACCGACACGTACGGCACGACGGCCGTGATCGCGGTGGAGGCGGCGCGCCGGCTGGCCGTGGACGGCGCATCGCCGGGCGTCCGCGCGCCGGCGGAGGCCTTCGACGCGGCCGGCTTCCTCGACTCCCTCGCCCCGCACGGCCTGCGCTGGTCGATCGAACCGCGTTAACGGTGGAACGCGGCCAGGTGTTCGGCGAGGAGGTCGTCGCCGAAGTCGCCCTCCGGGTCGCGCCACACCGTGTGGACGTGGTTGACGTCGCGCTGGGTGTTGTCGTACTCGGCGAGCAGTCGGGGGCCCTGCAGCCGGTAGTAGTGCGGCTGGCCGGGTTCGAGGCCGCCCGCCCAGGCGAAGTGCACGTCCAGCAGCCGGTCGCCGGCGAATTTCGCCGCCTCGCGGGCGGCGAGTTCGTCGGGGATGCGGTCGAGGAACACGCCCAGCACCGCACGCAACCGGTCGCGCTGCTCGGCGGACAGGTCGGCGGCCGGCACGCCTCGCGGTTCGGCGGTCAGGCGGACCGCGTCGTCGTGTTCCGGCCCGGCGCCGGTGGTCCGTTCGGTCGCGTGGTGGATGGCTGCCGCCCGTTCGGCCAGCGCCGGGTCGGTCAGCGGCCCGCGCCACAGGCCGGGCAGCGGGATCACCCGGTCACCGTCGCGGACACGCGGCCGGTTGCCGCCAACGATGTCGACCGGCGCCACCGGGCTGATCACGGCGCGGGCGTGCGGTTCCCCGTCCAGCGACCGCACCAGGTCGCGGGCAAGGTCCTCGGCCGCGCCCAGCGGGCGGAGCACGTGGCCGCCCAGCAGCGGTGCGGCGGCCGGGTCGGCGCCCAGGCAGCAGGGCGAACTGGCCCGCACGTCACCGTCGACGACCAGGTGGTGCACTGAGACGTGGTGGCCG
>DASZXM010000761.1:0-3582 GCA_035546415.1 Pseudonocardiaceae bacterium | reverse complement strand
AGCATCAGGTCCCAGAAGCGCGGCACGTCCAGTTCCGTCGCGACCTGGGTGTTCGGCGGCTGGGTGAAATCGGTGACCGTCATCCCGGACGTCCACCGGCCCTGTGTCTCCACGACGACGAACGCCGGCCGCACCGTCATGATGTCCGGCTCGATGACGCGCGCGACGGCACACGGGTCGTGCACCGGCGGCGCGGGCATGCCCTGGTCGGCCAGGTAGGCGTCGCGGAAGAAGACCAGCAGTTCGTGCAGTGCGCGGCCCAGTGGCGTGCCGAGCGCGGCGATCCGGTCCAGCACGTCGGGTGTGGCCAGCGCCTGGTGGGTCAGGTCGAGGCCGACCATCGTCACCGGCCAGTCCGCGGCGAACACGATCGCCGCTGCCTCCGGGTCGGCGGCGATGTTGAACTCCGCGGCCGGCGTGACGTTGCCGCGTGTGTAGGAGCCGCCCATCAGCACGACCTCCCGGACCCGTCCGACGATCCGCGGTTCGCGCCGCATCGCGACGGCGACGTTCGTCAGCGGTCCGGTCGGCACGAGCGTGATCTCGCCCGGCTCGGCGGCCATGACCGTCTCGATGATCAGGTCGACGCCGTGCCGGGGGTCCAGCGGCACGGTCGGTTCCGGCAGCGTCGTGCCGTCCAGGCCGGTCCGGCCGTGGATGTCGGCCACGATCTGCTCCCGCACCAACGGCCGATCGCAGCCCGCGGCGATCGGCACGCCCGTGATGCCGCCCAGCGTCGCCACGGACCGCGCGTTCCAGGTCACGTTCGCCAGCGTCTGGTTGCCGGCCACGGTCGTGATCGCCACGAGGTCCACACCGGGATTGCCGTTCGCCAACAGCATCGCGAACGCGTCGTCGTGTCCGGGGTCGCAGTCCAGGATGACCTTTCGCACCATACGGCCGATCCTGCCAGGCGACGCCATGGAAACAGACCGGTCGCGCCACCCGTCGAACGACCTTGATCGGTCCCGTCGGTGATGACCGTATTACTTGCCGTGAACGGGATTGATGAGGGACGATCCGGACAGTCTGCTGACAGGAGGGCTCGTGCGCGGCTACTACCTGTACCCGGTGCTCCCGGCGTTGGCTCTGGTGCTGATGCCGTTCCTTCCGTTCGTGAACACGACCCAGCTGTGGTTCGGGCTGCCCAGGATGCTGGTGTGGGGCGCGCTGTCGTGCGTGGCGCTGTGCGTCAGCCTGATCTTCACCGAACGGGCGCTGGCCGGGCGGGAGCAGGACTCGTGAGCACGCCACTGGTCTTCGCGTTCGCCGGCATCGTGTTGATCGGCCTGCTCGGGTTCGCCGGGCGCCGCAGGCCCACCGGCGACCTGAGCGAGTGGGCGGTCAACGGCAGGCGGTTCGGCGCGGTCAGCATGTGGTTCCTCCAGGCCGGTGAGGTGTTCACGACCTTCACCTTCCTGGGCATGGCCGGCCTGGCGTTCTCCGGTGGCGTCGCGGCCACCTACGCGCTGCCGTACGTGCCGCTGGGCTACCTCGTGTTGTTCTTCCTGGCCCGGCGGATGTGGTCGCTGGGCAAGGAACGCGGTTACGTGACGCAGGGCGATTTCCTGTCCGACCGGTACGGCAGCCCGACGCTCGGGACGCTCGCCGCCGTGCTCGGCGTGGTGTTCGTGCTGCCCTACCTGCAACTGCAGATCACCGGACTCGGTCTGATCGTGCGGCTCGTCTCGGGCAACGGCACATCGAGCACGGTGAGCAAGGTGATCGCCAGCGTGCTGGTGATCGCGTTCGTCATCTGGTCCGGGCTGCGCGGTGTCGCGACGACCGCGTTCTTCAAGGACGCCATCATGCTGGTGGTCCTCGTCGCGTTGGTGATCGCGGTGCCGGCACACTTCAACGGCGGGCTGTCCGGGATCTTCCACCGGATCCAGCAGTTGCATCCGCAGGCGCTGACCGTGCACTCCGGACCCAACGACCTGACCTGGTACATCACCAGCATGCTGGTCAGCGCGCTCGGCGTCGGGTTCATGACCCTGCCGCACACCTGGCCGTCGCTGATGTCCGCGAAGGACCCCCGGGTGCTGCGGCGCAACTACATCTGGACGCCGTTGTACGAGATCCTGCTGATCGTGCCGATGATCATCGGCTTCGCGGCCCTGCTGGTGCTGCCGCACGGCAGTGACAGCAACGGAATCCTGCTGTCACTGAGCAGCGCGGCCATTCCGTCGTGGGCGCTCGGCCTGGTCGTGGTCGCCGGCATCGCCACGGCCATGGTGCCGTCGGCCGGCATCCTGATCGGGATGTCCACCCTGGTGGCGCGCAACATCGTGCGGGTGCGCGGCGAGCGCGGACGGATGTGGGTCAACCACGGGACCGTCGTGGCGGCGTGCGGCCTGGCGCTGCTGCTGGACATCCTGCGCCCCGGCGCGCTGGCCAACCTGTTGCTGCTCACCTACAGCGGTACGGTCCAGTTGGCGCCGGGCAACGCACTCGGGTTCCGCAAGCGGGTTCCGGTGGGGAAGTACCCGATCCTGGCCGGGATCGTGGTCGGCGAGATCGTGGTCATCGTGTTGACGTTCGCGGCGCCGAAGCTGTTCGGCACGTTCAACGTCGGACTGATCGGCCTGGCCGCGAACCTCGTCGTCCTGGGCATCGGCGTGGTGGTGGAGCGGGTCGTCCGGCCGGCGGCCACCCCGGAGAAGGCTCTGGTCGGCGACTGACCCGCCGGCGGGCGGCCATGCCCCCGGGGTGTTCCTCCGTTCCGCGTATCACTATGACTTCAGTGGCAACTGAAATCGACGTCACGACGTCGACCGACACAAACCCGCGGTGACGCGGAAACCGTTCTCGCCCACGAGGCACGCGGTTCCCACTGGTCGGCGAGCGCGATAGGGTTCCCGTCGCACCGGACGAAACGGACGATAGGAAGTGCGCGTATGACCTGGCGGCGGCGTGTGGGGCGGTTACTCGCACCGGTGGTGTTGGCGGCTCCGTTGGTGTTCGCGTCCGGTGCCGCGCATGCGGACCAGCCGGCCGCCGGGTGCTACGACCCGACCGCGCAACTGACCGTCGAGGAGCAGCGGTTGACCGTGCCGGTCGCCGCCGGTCAGCCCGCTGCCGGGCCGGAACTGGTCGACCAGGCCGGTTTCACGCCGTTCGTCACCGCGTTCGGCCGTGCGTTGTGCGCGCAGCCCGGTGTCAAGGCGGCGGACGCTTTCCTGGTGGCGCAGGGGAAGGCGCTGTGGGCGCTGGCCGTGGCGCGGGCACAGGGGAGGGTGTCGCTCGGCACGGCGAACCGCTACGACGATCGTCCGCTGTACTGGGCGCGGCTGGAGCTGACGCGGGACGTGCGCGAGTGGCGGCCGGCGTTCGCCCTGGACGCGGCGACGCGGGCGAGGCTGGTCACCGACCTGGACCGTGCGTCGCGCGGCATCGACTCGGTCGACTTCGGTGCGGCCGCGGGCGTGAAGCGCGTGATGATCTCCGGGTTCGACCCGTTCGAACTCGATGGCGGGAACATCAACCGGAGCAATCCGGCCGGTGCGGTGGCGCTGCGGCTGGATGGCCGGGTGTTCGACACGCCGCAGGGGAAGTTCCAGGTGGAGGCGGTGAACTTCCCGG
>DASZXM010000760.1:0-10257 GCA_035546415.1 Pseudonocardiaceae bacterium | reverse complement strand
CGGGCAGGCGCAGGTCCTCCGCGTCGCAGCCTTCCCCGGACGTGCCGTTGCCGAACAGGCCCGCGCGATCGCCGACCACGGCGATGCACAAATCCGCCGTGCGGGCCGCCTCGGTCGCTGCCGGGAAGCCGGCCCGGTCGTCGTCGCGTGTCCGGCAACCCTGCTCGTACACGATGTCGGTGTCCGGCAGTGCGTCGTGCAGTGCGTCGACCAGGGTCGGCGCGTCGACCCCGAGGGTCATGTCGGGATAGCGCGGCAGGACGTGGTTGGGGAACGCGTAGCAGCCCATCAACGTGTGCGGGTCGGCGGCGCAGGGCCCGACCACGGCGATCCGGCCCGGCGCCGCACGATCGGTGTCGATCAGGGGCAGTGCGCTACCCGCGTCGAGCAGCACGACGGACCGCTCGGCCAACTCGGCGGCCAGCGCGCGGTTGCCCGCCGAGTCCAGGTCGACGTCGGCGGCCGAGGCGACCGAGGCTTCCGGGGTCCAGTCGGGGTCGAGCAGGCCCAACTGGATCTTCTGGGTCAGGACCCGGCGCACCGCCCTGTCCACGATCGACTCGGCCAGTTCGCCGCTGCGGACCCGTTCGGCGAGATGTTGGCCGAAGCCGTAGGTGTCGGGCAGTTCCACGTCGATGCCCGCCGTGAGTGCCTGCACGCCGGCCTGTTCGGTGTCCGCCGCCACCCGGTGCATGGTGGCGAGGAACGCGACCGCGTGGTAGTCGGAGACGACCGTGCCGGTGAATTCCCACTCGCCGCGCAGCAGGTCGGTCAGCAGCCAGGGGTCGGTGCCCACCGGTACACCGTCGATGTCGCAGTACGCGTTCATCACCGACCGGGCCCCGCCGACCGCGATCGCGGTCTCGAATGTCGGCAGGATCATGTCCATCAGTTCCCGGCGGCCGAGCGGGGCGGGGGCGTGGTTGCGGGCAGCGCGTGATGCCGAGTAGCCGGCGAAGTGTTTGAGGGTCGCGACGACGCCCGCGCTCTCCAGCCCGCTGACGTAGGCGGAGCCGAGCGTCGCGACGACGTACGGGTCCTCGCCCATGGTCTCCTCGACGCGGCCCCATCGGTAGTCGCGCACGACGTCGAGGACCGGGGCGAGGCCCTGGTGCACGCCGGCTTCCCGCAGGTCCCGCCCGATCGCCGCACCCAGTCGGTGCACAAGGGTCGGATCGAAGGTCGCGGCCCAGGCGATGGGGGCGGGATACACGGTGGCTCCGTAGGTGGTGAACCCGCTGAGGCATTCCTCGTGGACCAGGGCGGGGATGCCGAGTCGAGTGTCGCGCAGGACCGTGTGCTGCATCTCGACCAGCTGCGCCGCGCCCGCCTCGACGGTCACGGGCCGGCTGCCGTACACGCGGGTGAGGTGGCCGAGCCCGTGCCGGCTGGCCTCCGCCAGCGCGGCCCGGCCGGCCAGGCCGAACCCCTCCGGCGTCGGCGCGACGGCCAGATTCTCGGCCGTCGACACGGCATCCGGTTGGCCAAGGCCCTCGAACGCCTCGTCGTTGCCGACCCACCGGCTGCCCAGCTGCCCGATCTTCTCCGCCAGCGTCATCTCGGCCAGCAGGGCCTCCACCCGGTCCGGTACCGGCAGTGCCGGATTCCGCCAAACCGGCACAACCTCATCTACCTGCGGCAACGGATCGTTCATCGGAATCGCACTCCCTCACCGTGCAAATGTTTCGAAACTTTTCCGACCAGCGCCGACCCACCGGACCGTCCACTGTGGCCTAAGTAATAATGCGAGGTCAGCCGGGCAACCGCGTTCACAGTCTTGACAGCAATATTCTTGAAATCTAGCGTAACGCCCGACACACATTATCTAAAAAGTTTCGAAACACAGGCCAGGGGGCGCCGGCGTTCCAGCACGCGGAAGTACTCGAGTACGGAGAACCAGCGTGGACACTCACATCTCCCGTCGCGCCGCCCTCAAACTGGCCGTCGGCGTACCGGTCGGGGCCGCGTTGGCGGCGGCCTGCGGCACAGCGGGTCCAGGTACGAGCGCCGGTGGCGGCACGAAGGCCACCTACTGGTACCTGAGCGGGCAGCCCCAGGAGGCCGTCCGGACCAATGCCGTGACCCGATTCGACAAGGCCAACCCGAACGGGCAGATCAGCGGCACGACGTTCCAGAACGACGCGTACAAGACCAAGATCAAGACGGCGATCGGTGCGGGGCAGGCTCCCACCATCATCTGGGGCTGGGGCGGCGGCACGCTGCGCAGCTACGTCGCCGCCGGTCAGGTCGACGACCTCACCCCGTGGTTCGATCAGCACCCCGAGGTGCGCAACCGGCTGTTCGCCACGGCGTTCCCGGCGGCCACCGTCGACGGCAAGATCTACGCGATGCCGTGTGAGGCTGTGCAGCCGATTGTGCTGTACTACAACAAGAAGCTCTTCGAGCAGGCCGGCGCGCAGCCACCGCAGTCATGGGGCGATCTCATGGCGCTGGTGTCGAAGTTCAACTCGAGGGGAATCGCACCGCTCGCCCTCGGCGGGCAGTCCCGGTGGACGAACATGATGTGGTTGGAGTTCCTGTTCGACCGCATCGGCGGCCCCGAGGTGTTCCAGGCGATTTTCAACGGCGAGAAGAACTCCTGGTCCAACCCCGCCGCGATCGAAGCGCTGACCAAGACACAGGACCTGGTCAGGGCCAACGGGTTCATCAAGGGATTCTCCTCGATCACCGCGGACTCCAACGCCGACCAGGCCCTGCTGTACACCGGCAGGGCCGCGATGATGCTGCACGGCTCCTGGTCCTACGGCATTCAGCAGACCGACGGCGGTAACTTCGTGTCCAGCGGCGGGCTCGGCTACATCAACTTCCCACCCGTCGAGGGCGGCACGGGCGATCCGAGCAACACCGTGGGCAACCCCGCGCAATACCTGTCCATCTCGTCGAAAGCCAGTGCCGAACAGAAGAACATCGCCAAACGCTTCTTCGCCACCGGTGTGCTCACCAACGACGAGATCAAGGAGTGGATCGGCACCGGCAACGTCCCCATCGTGCTCGGCACGCAGAGCCAACTGGCCGGCTCCAAGGACTCGAACTTCCTCCAGTTCGTCTACGACACGGCCACGAAGGCGAAGTCCTTCGGCCAGTCGTGGGATCAGGCGTTGAGCCCGACGGCGGCGGAGACGCTGCTGGACAACATCTCCAAGCTGTTCCAGCTGTCGATCTCACCGCAGCAGTTCGCCACCGCGATGAACGCGGCCATCGGTACATGAGCGGAGCCGCCGGCTACCGCGTACGGCGCAGCCACGGCGGCCTCATGCCGTGGCTGGCCGTGCCGGCGTTGCTGTTCTTCGCCGGCTTCGCCGTCATCCCGCTCGTCGGCGTCGTCTGGCTGAGCTTCACGACGTGGGACGGGATCGGCGCCATTCGCCCGTCGGGCCTGACCAGTTGGCGCGCGGTGCTCACCGATCCCGAACTGTTGCACGCCTTGTGGGTGACGCTCCTGGTGATGGTCGTCTCGTGGGCGGTGCAGACTCCGCTGAGCGTGCTGCTCGGCACGTTCCTGGCCGGCCACCAGCGCTACCGGGCGGTGCTGGCCGTGGTCTACTTCATCCCGCTGCTGTTGAGTTCGGCAGCCATCGCGATCGCGTACAAGGCGTTGCTGGACCCGAACTTCGGGCTCGGCGCCGGGCTGGGCATCAGTTGGCTCAGCCAGGACTGGCTTGGCAGGCCGGGGCTCGCGTTCGGCGTCGTGATCTTCATCGTCTCCTGGCAGTTCATCCCGTTCCACTCGCTGATCTACCAGGCCGGTGTCCGCCAGATTCCGCAGTCCATGTACGAGGCGGCGCAACTGGACGGCGCGGGGCGGGTACGTCAGTTCTTCAGTATCACGCTGCCCCAACTGAAGAACACCATGATCACCTCGTCCACGCTCATGGTCGTCGGGTCGCTGACCTTCTTCGACCTCATCTTCGTGCTGACCCAGGGTGGCCCGGCCGAGGCCACCCAGGTACTGGCACTCGACATGTACAAACGGGGCTTCCAGGCCAACCTGATGGGGCCGGCCAGCGCCATCGCAGCCATCCTGGTGCTGGTGGGCCTCGGCCTCGCCCTGCTGCTGCGCCGGCTCGGCGGCCGCGACGCGGCGACGAGCCAACTGGAAGGCGCCTGACATGAGTGCCACGCTGACCACACCGCCGCCGACCACGACCGAGCGCCGTCAACGGCACCGCGGCGCCCGCCCGACGGCCCGTCGACGCAACTGGCTCGGCGGTGCGGCCGGCTGGCTCTGGCTCGCCATCGTCTTCATACCTCTCTACTGGATCCTGATCACCAGCCTCAAGGCGCAGACCAACTACTACACGACCAACCCGCTCGTGCCGCCCGGCGCCCCGACGCTGGACAACTACCGACTGGTCCTCGATTCGGACTTCGTCCAGTACTTCGTCAACAGCGTGATCGTCACCGTCGGCGCGGTGGTGCCCGCGGTCGCCGTCTCCTTCATGGCCGCATACGCGATCGTCCGCGGCTGGTCCCTCCGCGTCCTGCGGCTGCTCAACGGGGTGTTCCTGATGGGCCTGGCCATCCCGCTGCAGGCCACCGTCATCCCGATCTACCTGATCATCATCCGCCTGCACCTGTACGACAGCCTGTTGGCGCTGATCCTTCCGTCGATCGCGTTCGCAATTCCGCTGTCGGTACTGGTGCTGGCCAACTTCATCCGTGACGTCCCCCGCGAGCTGTTCGAGTCCATGCGCCTCGACGGTGCCAACGAGTGGTCGACTCTCTGGCGCCTTGCCGCGCCACTGACCCGCCCGGCCATCCTCACGGTGACCGTCTACAACGGACTGACCATCTGGAACGGCTTCCTGCTTCCACTGATCCTCACCCAGAGCCCCGGCCTGCGAACCCTCCCGCTCGCCCTGTGGACGTTCCAGGGTCAGTACAGCGTCAACGTGCCGGCCGTGGTGGCCTCGGTCGTGCTGACCACGCTGCCGATCCTGGTGCTGTACGCGTTCGGCCGCCGACAGCTCGTCAGTGGCCTGACGGCGGGCTTCAGCCGATAGGTGCTTGTAACTTTCGGCTAGCCAACGCCGTTTTCCTGACGGCACAGCGGCTTCCGTTGACCTCAACCCGCACGCATCGCTAGCGTAATATTTCGGACAATGTTCGAAATATCGAACGTGGGAGTGCTCTGTGAAAGCTTTCCATCCCCGATATCGGCACCGGACCTGGCTGGCCGTCTCGGTCGCCGCACTGACCGGGGTCGCCGGCATGCTCGTCACGGTGTCCACCGCACAGGCGGCCACCGGCTGCTCGCTCAGCTACACGGTGACCAGCCAATGGCAGGGCGGGTTCAACGCGTCCATCAATGTCACCAACCTCGGTGATCCGGTCAACAGTTGGCGGCTGACGTGGTCGTTCAGCGCCGGCCAGACGGTGAGCCAGGGCTGGAACGGCACCTTCACCCAGTCCGGCTCCCAGGTCACTGTCACCAACGCCAGTTACAACGGCTCGCTGGGCACCGGCGCCACCACGAACATCGGGTTCAACGGCACCAGCGGCTCCACCAACCCGGCCCCGACCAGCTTCGCGCTCAACGGCGTGACCTGCACCGGCAGTACCGGTGGCGGCACCACCACGACCACCCCACCGACGACCACGACCACAACCGGGGGAAGCGGCAACTGCTCTCTTCCCTCGACGTACCACTGGACATCGACGGGTCCGTTGGCGACACCGCAGAACGGTTGGGTCTCGGTCAAGGACTTCACCAATGTCGTCTACAATGGCAAGCACATCGTCTACGCCTCCAACGTCTCGAGTTCGGGGTCGTACGGCTCGATGGCCTTCAGCCCCTTCACGAACTGGTCCGACATGGCCTCGGCCGGCCAGACCGGGATGAGCCAGGCCGCGGTGGCGCCCACCCTGTTCTACTTCGCCCCGAAGAACACCTGGGTGCTGGCCTCCCAGTGGGGCGCCTGGCCCTTCAGCTACCGCACATCGAGCGACCCCACCAACCCCAACGGCTGGTCCGCTCAGCAGCCGCTGTTCACCGGCAGCATCGCCAACTCCGGCACCGGCCCGATCGACCAGACCCTGATCGGGGACGGCTCGAACATGTACCTGTTCTTCGCCGGCGACAACGGCAACATCTACCGGGCGAGCATGCCGATCGGGAACTTCCCGAGCAGCTTCGGCTCGTCGTACACGACGGTGTTGACCGACTCGCAGTACAACCTGTTCGAGGCGGTTCAGGTGTACAAGGTCCTGGGCCAGAACCAGTACCTCATGATCGTCGAGGCGATCGGCGCGAACGGGCGCTACTTCCGCTCGTTCACGGCCACCAGCCTGAGCGGTTCGTGGACCCCGCAGGCCAGCAGCGAGAGCAACCCCTTCGCGGGCAAGGCCAACAGCGGCGCCACCTGGACCAACGACATCAGCCACGGCGACCTGGTCCGCACCAACCCGGACCAGACGATGACCATCGACCCCTGCCACCTTCAGTTCCTCTACCAGGGTAAAGACCCCTCCGCCGGAGGCTCCTACAACCTACTGCCGTGGCGGCCGGGTGTCCTGACGCTACAACACTGATATCGAGATCTCCTGTCAGACGGATGGGTGAGGCGCTCGTCGCCCTGGTGTGGGACGGGCGCCTCGCCGGGTTGCTTCTTCGACCGTGCAGACGCTGGCAAGCGTGTCGCTGTCGACGCGTGGTCCGACTGCCGATCAGGCGACGGCCGTCGTCCACGAAGCCGCGTGCCTGGTAGTTCCGGCCGGCCGCCTTGATCGACAGGAGAAAGATCCGCGCACGCCAGTGGGTCCCGAGGTCGAAACATCAACATGAGGTCCGTGCACGTCGACGCAATCGGATGTTCCTAGCGTTCGTCCCGGCGCTAACTGTCGACACTTAGACATGGACGAACGTGACCTACCCACTGAGCAGACGGTCGTTGCTGGGCGGTGCCGGCGCCGTCGCGGCCGGAACCGCACTGTCCCTGACCGTGATGGGCGCCAGCCCGGCCAGCGCGGCCGACGACGCGCTGCCAGCCGTGCCCCAACATGCCGCAATTAGGCGGGTGCTTACCCTCGACCACTGCTACACATGGCCTCTGATCTGCACTACAGCAACGCCGGGACTCGACCCTGGACCAGGCAAAACGCCCAGATCCGGCGCGAGTTCGATCTTGCCCTGCCATGAAACAGCAGGTCAGAGAGCCGGCGAGGGGACTTGAACCCCTAACCTTCCGCTTACAAGGCGGATGCTCTGCCAATTGAGCTACGCCGGCGTGGGCCTGGTACATCGTAGGCGCCCGTACCTTGGGCTACCTGCGGCTATCGGGTTACTCGCGGTGTGAGCAACGCATCATTGTCCCGGCCGCCGGCGACCCGAACGGGTGACCGGCCGATGGTTCGTGCACGTTACGACGTCGTAATCGCTGGTTGTGGGCGTTTTATCTTCGGTTGGGTGCTCGACTTCGTGATCCACTGGTGGGGGAACGGCTCGGGGACGTGGCGCATGTCACGGATGTCGGGCAGGGAGACTCGTTACGGAGGCCGACTCGCAGGAAGGACAGAGGAAGGACAGGTTGTGCGGTTCGACCGGGTTGATCGCAAGGCGCGCCGGCTGTGGGTGGGCGCTACCAGTACTCGTCCGCCGTTCGCTCCCGTCGACCGGCCGATCGGGCCGGAACTGCCTGATGACGCGACCGTCAACCTCGTGCTCGACCTCGCGCTGCGTCTCGGCGAGGTGCTGATGGCCAGTGGGGCCGGTGCGTCCGACGTCACCGCGACCGTGATTGCCGTCACGTCCGCCTACGGGCTGCCGCACTGTGAGGTGGACGTCATTTTCACGTCCATCAGCATCTGTTGTCAGCGTGGTTCCGAGTTGGCGCCGGTGACCACGCATCGGGTTGTGCGGTCGCGGGCCATGGACTACACGCGGTTGAGTGAGGTGGAGCGGCTGGTGCGGGACATCGGTGCGCATCGGGTCACCGCCGCCGAGGCCACCGAGCAGCTCCGCGACATCACCGGGTCGCCGCATCCGTACCCGCGGTGGCTGGCCACGCTGGCCTGGGCGTTGATGGCCGCCGCCGTTGCCGTGTTGATCGGCGGTGGGCTCACCGTCGGGCTCGTCGCGGCCGGGACGACCGCGTTGATCGACCGGATCGGACGGTTGTTGAACCGGCGGGGGTTGCCGTTCTTCTTCCAGCAGGTGGTCGGTGGTGTTGTGGCCACGTTGGTCACGTTGGCCGTGATGCGGTTGGGGGTGTTGCCGCCCGGGGTGGCTCCGTCGTTGGTCGTGGCTGCCGCGATCACCGTGTTGTTGTCCGGGTTGTCGCTGGTCGGGGCCGTGCAGGACGCCATTTCCGGGTTCAACCTGACCGCCGCCGGGCGCACCATGGAGACCACGATGATGTCCGCCGGGCTGGTTGCCGGCGTCGTGGTCGGGTTGGGGGTGGCCGTGCGGCTGGGGCTGCCCAGTACTCCGGTGGCCGACGTGTTGCCGCAGACCGCGCTGCGGCTGCCCGTGCAGGTGGTGGCGGGCGCGGCCGCTGCCGCCGCGTTCGCGCTGGCCAGTTACGCCACGCGCCGGGCGCTGCCGGTGGCCGCCGGGGCCGGGGCGCTCGGGGCCGGGGCGCATGCCGCGTTGGACCTGGTCGGTGTGAACCAGATCGCGGCCAGTGCGCTGGCCGCCGTGTTGATCGGGTTCTGCGGCGGCACGGTGTCGCGTCGGTTTCGGTTGCCGCCGCTGGTCATCGCCGTGTCCGGTCTCACACCACTGCTGCCCGGTCTGACGACGTACCGCTCGATGTACGAACTGGCCGTGACCCGCAGTGCGGCCGGACTGCCCACGCTGATGGTGGCCGTCGCGTCCGCGCTGGCGCTGGCCGCCGGGGTGGTGCTCGGCGAGTTCCTGGCGCAGCCGGTGCGCACCGGGCTGGGTCGGTTGGAGCGCCGGTTGGCGGGGCCGCGGATGGCCGGGCCGCTGCGGCCGTCGCGCCGGCGACTGGACTGAGTGATCGGAACCACGTCATTGTGGCGCCATCGTGGGGACGCGACCCGACACGGATCTCACTAATGTCGGAAAGCGAACCCACATCGAGGAGGCAACCCAGGTGAACAGAGGGTCGGGGTCCGACGGGGCGAACTTCGTGGTCGTCGCGAACCGCCTGCCCGTCGACCTGGAGCGCACCGAGGACGGAACGCAACGTTGGCGGCACAGCCCGGGTGGGCTGGTCACCGCCCTGGAGCCGTTCCTGCGGTCCAAGCAGGGCGCCTGGGTCGGCTGGCCGGGTGTGCCGGACGTGGACGTGGCCGCCTTTTCCGACGAGGACCTGCTGTTGCACCCCGTGTCCCTCACGTCGTCGGAGGTGCAGGACTACTACGAGGGCTTCTCCAATGCCACGCTGTGGCCGTTGTACCACGACGTCGTGGCCCCGCCGGTGTTCGAGCGGACCTGGTGGGACAGCTATGTGAAGGTGAACCAGCGGTTCGCCGACGCGTGCGCCGGCATCGCCGCCGACGGTGCCACCGTGTGGGTGCAGGACTACCAGCTGCAACTGGTGCCGGCGATGCTCCGCGACCAGCGGCCGGACCTGCGGATCGGGTTCTTCCTGCACATCCCGTTCCCGCCGGTCGAACTGTTCATGCAGCTGCCGTGGCGGACCGAGATCATCCGCGGCCTGTTGGGCGCCGATCTGGTCGGGTTCCATATGCCCGGCGGCGCGCAGAACTTCCTCTGGCTGGCCAGGCGGCTGGTCGGGTTGGAGCCCAGCCGTGCCGCCGTCGGTGTGCGCACCCGGCCCGGTCTGGTGCAGTTCGGCGACCGCACCGTGCGTGTCGGCGCATTCCCGATCTCGATCGACGCGGCCCGGCTGGACATGCTGTCCCGGCGCCGGGACGTGATGGCGCGGGCCCGGCAGATCCGGGCCGACCTGGGCAACCCGAAGAAGATCATGCTGGGTGTCGACCGGCTGGACTACACCAAGGGCATCGACGTCCGGCTGCGTGCGCTGGGTGAGCTGCTGGAGGAGAACCGGATCGACCCGGCCGACGTCGTCATGGTGCAGTTGGCCACGCCCAGCCGGGAACGTGTCGAGCACTACCGGCAGATGCGGGGCAGCATCGAGGGCCAGGTGGGCCGGATCAACGGCGAGTTCGCGCGCGTCGGGCACCCGGTGATCCACTACCTGCACCAGTCGGTGGACCGCGAGGAGCTGGTCGCGTTCTTCTCCGCGGCCGACGTGATGGTGGTGACGCCGGTGCGGGACGGCATGAACCTGGTGTGCAAGGAGT
>DASZXM010000759.1:0-4091 GCA_035546415.1 Pseudonocardiaceae bacterium | reverse complement strand
GCGTGCGGCGGACCGTGCTGCACGAGGCGCTGCTCGCGGCCGCCGCCGACGCCGGGGTGCGCGTGCGCCGGCGGCGGATCACGGACGTCGAACAGCACGGCGACCACGTGCGCGCCGACGGCCTGCGCGCCCGCTACCTGGTCGCGGCCGACGGCCTGCACTCCGGCATCCGCCGCGCCACGGGCCTGGCCGTGACGTCGTCGGCGACGCCGAGGTGGGGCCAGCGGCGGCACTACGCGACACGGCCGTGGAGCGACTTCGTCGAGGTCACGTGGGCGGCGCGGGCGGAGGCGTACGTGACGCCGGTCGCGGACGGCACGGTCGGGGTCGCGATCCTGTCCGCCGACCGGGCGCCCTTCGCCGAGCAGTTGACGGCTTTTCCGGCGCTGGCGGCGAAACTGGCCGGTACGCGACCGGTGTCGGACGTCCGCGGTGCCGGTCCGTTGCGCCAGCGGGTCAGCCACCGGGTCGCCGGCCGTGTGCTGCTGGTCGGTGACGCCGCCGGGTACGTCGACGCGCTGACCGGCGAGGGCATCGCGGTGTCGCTGGCCGCCGCCGGCGAACTGGTGCGGTGCCTGCTGGCCGACCGGCCGGACCGTTACGAGTCGGCGTGGCGGCGCGTGTCCCGACGGTCCCGTTGGCTCACGTCCGGCCTGCTGTGGGCGCGCGGCCGCCCGGCGCTGGCCGGGTCGGTCGTGCCGGTCGCGACCCGCCTGCCCGGCGTGTTCGCCGCGGCCGTCAACCAGCTGGCCGGCTGAGCACGTCCCGCACGTAGGTCAGTTCGGTGTCGTACACGTGCGCCGACTTGACGATCATCACCAGTCGCCCCACCGGCACACCCAGTTCGCCGGCCACGTGGTGTTGCAGTGACGCCAGTTCCACGAGGTTCCCGTAGCCCTTGGCGCCGAAGTCGATGCTGTGCGCGTACACCACGAGTTCCACGGCGCCGCCGGGCAGCCAGAAGTCCAGCATGCTGACGCACGGGATGTAGGTGGTGTCGGTGTGCGGCTGGAACGGGGTGATCGTCGCCGACCGCGACGACGGGTCGCCGCGCAGCCGGTCCACCACCCACGCGACCTGGTCCCGCCCGGAGTGCTCGTAGTCGAACAGGCGCGTCGCGTAACTGTCGGCGTCGCCGAGCGCGGCGACACGGGCATGGTCGGTGAAGTTGGCGTGCATCCACGCCAGCCGTTCCGGTTCGGCGTGCCCGGCGATGATCGCGTCGTCCGGGTCGGGTTTCGCGACGGCCAACGTGACCAGGGAGATCTCCCGGATCGGCAGGTCGTCGTACCGGCTGGCGACGCCGGTGTCGACGATCCGGCGGGCCACGGCGAACCACGCCTCGCCGATCGTGTCCGTGTGCAGCGTCGCGGGATCGTCGGCCGCCAGTGGTGTGGTCACGTCCGCATCGTAGGTGAACGTTTAGGCTGATCACCGACGACGAACGACGGAGGGACGACGACGTGGTGGACAGCCCGGTGCGGTGGGGAATTCTGGGAACCGGCGGGATCGCGCGCACGTTCGCCAAGGACCTGAAGCTGACCGACTCCGGTGTCGTGACGGCGGTCGGGTCGCGTAGCCGGGCATCGGCGGACGCGTTCGGTGCGGAACTCGACATCCCCACCCGACACGGCAGCTACGAGGCACTGGTCGCGGACCCGGACGTCGACGTGATCTACGTCGCCACGCCGCACCCGATGCACCACGACAACGCGATCCTCGCCCTGCGCGCCGGCAAGCACGTCCTGGTGGAGAAGCCGTTCACGATGAACGCCGACGAGGCCCGCGAGGTCGTCGCGGCGGCCAGGGAGACGGGCCTGTTCGCGATGGAAGCCATGTGGACGCGGCACCTGCCGCACGTGGCGGTGATCCGCGACTGGCTGGCGCAGGGAGTGCCCGGCGACATCGTCACGGTCACGGCCGACCACGGCCAGTGGTTCGCCGAGGACCCCGAGTTCCGCCTGTTCGCCCCGAAACTGGGCGGCGGTGCGCTGCTGGATCTGGGCGTGTACCCGGTGTCGTTCGCGTCGATGGTGCTCGGCACGCCGTCCCGGGTCGTGGCCCTGAGCGATCCGGCGTTCACCGGCGTCGACGCACAGACGTCGATGCTGTTCGGCTACGCGAACGGCGCCCAGGCGGTCCTGACGTGCACACTGCGCGCGAAGAGCCCGACGCGAGCCGCGATCGTCGGCACGGAGGCGACGATCGAGGTGGACGGCCCGTTCTACGCCCCGGCCGCGGTCACCCTGACCCCACGTATTGGCGAACCGACCCGGGTCGCCGCCCCTCACGAGGGCCGCGGCCTCCGCCACCAGGCCGACGAGGTGGCCCGCCGCCTCCTGGCCGGCGAAGCGGAAAGCCCCCTGATGCCCCTGGACGAAACGATCACGATCATGGAAACGATGGACATGGTCCTGAGCCAGACGCACCAGGCTGCGCTGAACGAGTGAACACAGCGTCACCACAGCCCTGCTTCGGCAGCATGGTCGTGTGGCACACACGGACGCGCTCACCCGTGCCCGGTGGACCCTGCGCCACGCGGGCCGCCCGCGACTGTTCCATCGCGGCGACGTCCTCATGGCCATGGGCGCCCGCAGCCACGAGGTGCTGCTGATCGACAGCGGCGCCGTGAAGGTGCTGCTGCCCTCGGCCGCCGGCCTGGACGTCGTCGTGGGCCTGCGCGGTCCCGGAACGCTGCTCGGCGAACTCGGCGTGCTCGACGGGCAACCCCGCAGCGCGACGGTGGTCGGGTTCGCCGACGGGGTGGCCACCCATCTGCCCGGGCCGGCCTTCCGGGACCTCGTGGACCATGACCGGGACGTCCGGCGCCTCACCGACGACGCACGGCACCAGCGGCTGCGCAACGCCGACCGCAGGCAGGTCCAGGTCGCCACGATGAACGTGCGGTCCCGAACGATATCCCAGCTGCTGGACTGGGCGATGTCGTTCGGCGAGCGCACCGTCGAGGGTGTCGTGTTGAGCGGACTGTCCCACCGGGATCTCGCGGGTGCGGTGCTGGCCTCGGAGAAACATGTGGACGCCGTGCTGCACGAACTGCGCCGAGCAGGACTGCTGCGCACCAGGAGGCTGCGGTTCGTGCTGCCGGACCCCGATCGTTTGGGACAGTTCGTGGACGAACCCTAGGCAAATCCGCCCTCACCCGGAATTCCGGGGGAAGCGCGACGGACTCCTTGGCACACTCCTCCGGTCGGTAACCGTGAGTGAGTGGAGGACCTATGGGTGGCATGCCGGAAACCCGTGCGTTGCTCGGTGTCGACGTGATCGCGTCGGCCAGCAACCCGGGCTACCACCTGGACCGAGTGTGGGGCGCACTGAGCGCGATGCTCGCCGAGGCACTCGACGCCAGCGGAATCACGCCCGACGACGTGGTGCGCGACGAACCAACCGGCGACGGGGCGCTGTACACGTTCCGTAACGACCATCTTGGCGCGGTCGTCGACCTGTCCGGCCGGCTCGACAAGCTCGCCGAACGCCACAACCGCTGGCAGCGGCCGGACCTGCGGCTGCGGATCGCCGTCCACACCGGAGCCGTCGGTGACGGGGCAGGGTACTTCGCGCCGCGGATCCACCTCACCCGACTGCTCGGCGCGCCCGCGTTCAAGGCCGTGGTCGGCAGGTGCGTCGCGGAGCATGGCGACGAGAAGGGCAACAGCCCGGTCAACAGCGGTCTGATCCTGTCCGACGCCGCGTTCCGGGCGGTGTTCGGTGGCGACTACACGACGCTGGTGCGCGAAGCCGACTTCGCCCGACTCGAAGTGGGCAACAAGGAGTTCACGGACCGGGCGTGGCTGCGGGTGCCCGGTGTCGATGCACGGACACTGGCCGCGTACGCCACCCACGCGGCGCCGGCCGAGGAGGCCGACGAACCCGCCCGGGGCCGCGCCACGTCCGTGAACTCCATGAGCGGCACCATCCGCAACGCTCTGCAGGTCGGCCAGTTGCATGGCGGCCTGCACGTCACTCGGGAGCGATCATGACGCCCACTGCGGACAACCATGCCAGCGGCACCCTCACCGACGTCGTGCAGATCGGTGTCACGGAAGCAGTCAACTTCTATGCCACGCAGGAGA
>DASZXM010000758.1:0-18845 GCA_035546415.1 Pseudonocardiaceae bacterium | reverse complement strand
CGGACAACGTGGGCAGCCACCAGGGCCGACAGGCGAAGTTGAACGCGGGCGGCAGTTGCTTCGTGGCTATTGGTGTGGGTGACTCGTCTCGCGTCGACGTGGGCGCCGCGGCGGGTACCGACACGACGCAAGCATGTCAGGTCGCGAACGACCTGGCGAAGGATGTTGAGCCGCAGTTGCCGGCGGGTAGCTGAGGTGTCGGCCGGTAAGGGGATGTGAGATGCCACCGCACGGGCACGGGCGTTACGGCAGCGACGACGGCAACGTGAACCCGAACGAGCTGCCGCAGAACTACACGTACGCGGCTGACGTCAAGCGGCAGGCGATTCAGCAGGTTGAGCAGCAGATGGGGCTCAAGCCTGGGGATCAGGGGTTCATCGCTGCCGTGGAGAAGGCCGTCGCGACCATCTCCGGTACCGCTCAGGCGCAGCAGCAGATCAACCAGCAGCAGTCGACGCTGGCGTCGCAGGTGGGGACCCGGCCGGCGCCCACCATCGGCAACAACAACTACATGAACTACAGCCACGACCAGCTGTACAACATGGTCAACACGGATCTGAGCGCCAGCCAGGTCGGTGACAGCGGCCAGGCGTGGAACAAGATCAGCAACACGCTGGTGAACGTCAGCAAGACGCTGAGCAAGGCCTCGCAGGCCACCGAGAGTTCGTGGACGGGTGACGCCGCCGACCAGGCGCGCAGCTTCCACACCGGGGTGGCCAGTTGGACCGCGAGCACGAGTGAGAGTGCGCAGCTCGCGTCCGACACGATGTACAACCAGTCGCAGGCGGCGCAGGCTGTGCAGACCGCCGTGCCGAAGCCGGTGTCGTACAACTTCGCCGACGAGCTGGCGGACTTCTTCAGCGCGCCGAACCCGGCCGCGGGGATGAACACGATCAACACGAAACTCGCGCAGCAGCAGGCCGCTCACCAGGAGGCGGCCACCGCCGTGCAGACCTACGACAACACGCTGAGCCAGACGGCCACGAAGATGCCGGTCATGGCGCCGCCGCCCTCGTTCAGCGCGAACGGTGGGGGTGGCACCGGGACGGGAACCGGGACCGGCAGCGGCGGTGGTGGGGGCGGTGGCACCGGGTCGGTGCCACCCACGTTCCGGGGCACGGGCTCCGGCGCCGGCGGTGGTGGCGGCAGCGGTTCCGGTTCGGGTGGCGGCGGTGGCGGCAGCGTCAGCGGGATACCGACCATCCCCGGTGGTGGCGGGTCCGGTGGCTCGGGCGGCGGTGCCGGTGGTGGCGGTGGCCTCGCCGGCGTGGGTGCCGGTGGCAGCGGTGGCGGCAGCGGGTCGGGCAGCTTCTCCGGCCAGTTGCCGAATCTGCCCGGTTCCACGACGACGTCCGGTTTCGGCGGCGGCCCCGGAGGCACCGGTGGCCTGCCCGGCACGCTTCCCGGCATGCCCGGTTACGGCGGCGGCCCCGGCGGTCTGCCCGGCGTCGGCGGACCCGGTGGCGCGGGCGGCGGTGACCCGTCGTCCTTCACCGGTATGCCGATCGGCGGCATGGGTGGTACCGGCCCCGGTGGGTTCGGCGGTGGGGACACCTTCCGCGGCGGGTCGGGCACCGGTGGCGGCGGGTTCGGCGGGTCGGGTGGCTCCGGCTATGGCGGGTCCGGCGGCAGCGGTGGTTTCGGCGGGTCCGGCACCGGGAGCAGCGGTTTCGGCCGGTCCGGGTTCGGGCCCGGGGGCAGCGGCGGCACGGGCGGTGCGGACGCCAGTTCGGCCGCGCGGAGCGGCGCCGGTGCGGCGGCGGCCGAGGAGTCGGCCATGGGCCGGGGTATCGCGGGTGCGCGCGGCGTGGCCGGCGAGCCCGGTTCGGCGTCGCCCGGTGGCATGGGTGCGGGTCGCGGCCAGCGCGGCAAGGACGACGAGGAGCACAAGCGCGCCTCGTTCCTCGTCGAGTCGGACCCGGACTCGATCTTCGGTTCGGACGAACGCACCGCCCCGCCGGTCATCGGCGGCTGACAGCAGACATACCCGCCACCGGCGGGGTCCGTACGGGTCCCGCCGGTGTTGTATCCGGTGGTGTGGGATTGGTGTCTCAGTGGCCCGCTGCGGCCACGGAACGGCTGCTCAGCCGCTCGCTTCCAGGAGGAGCTTGTCGATCGACTCCGGGGCTCCTGGGCGGGCGAACAGCCAGCCCTGGCCGGAGTCGCAGCCGATCCGGCGCAGCCGTTCGGCCTGGGCAGGCGTTTCGACGCCTTCCGCCGTGACCGTCAGGCCCAGCGCGTGTGCCAGTGTCACCAGCGTCGCCACGATCTGGGCGTCGACCGGGTCGGTCCGGTCGGCCGCCCGCAGACCCTCGACGAACGACCCGGCGATCTTCAGCTCGTTCACCGGCAGGTGACGCAGGTAGGCCAGGTTCGAGTAGCCGGTGCCGAAGTCGTCGATGGCGATGCGGACACCCATGTCGGCCAGGGCACGCAGCGCGTCCAGCGGGCCGTCGGCCGTGCCCATGATCGCGCTCTCGGTCAGTTCCAGTTGCAGCTGCGACGGGGGCAGCCCGGTCTCCTCCAGGACCGCCTTCACGTCGTCCACCAGGCCCGGTTCGCGTGACTGGCGGACGGCCAGGTTCACGCTCACGAACGGCGCGTCGACACCGAACCGGTCCAGCCAGCCCTTCGCCTGCTCACACGCCGACCGCAGCACCCAGCGGCCCAGCGGCACGATCAGGCCGGTCTCCTCGGCCAGGTCGATGAACCGGTCCGGGCCCAGGCGACCCAGGGACGGGTGCTGCCAGCGGACCAGGGCCTCGACGCCGACGGTCCGCTCGTCGCCCAACCGCACCAGCGGCTGGTACTCGACGTAGAACTCCTCGCGGTCCATCGCCGCCGGCAGCGCGGCGGACAGCGTGAACCGGACGACCTCGTGGGCGTTGCGTTCCGGGTCGTACACCCGCCAGCGGCCCTTGCCGTCGGCCTTCGCCCAGTACTGCGTGATGTCCGCGTCGCGCACCAGGTCCGCCGACGTGGTGCCGGCGACCGGTCGTTCCACGATGCCGATGCTGGCCGTGACCGTCAGCTCGTGACCGCCGATGCGGACCGGCGGCAGCAGGGCGGACAGCACCGTCTCGGCGATCGCGACGACGTCCTCGGTGCCCGTCGTGCCCTCCGCGAGGACCACGAACTCGTCGCCGCCCATGCGGGCGATCAGCCGGCCGGGGCCTGCGATGGCCTCGTCCAGGCGCCGGGCGACCGACACCAGGAGCCGGTCGCCGACGGCGTGGCCGAGGCTGTCGTTGATCACCTTGAACCCGTCCAGGTCCAGGTAGCACATGCCGACCCGGTTCTGGCCGGGCCGCTCCCGCTCGGTCGCGAACACCGACGACAGCCGTTCCAGGAACAGCGCCCGGTTCGGCAGGCCGGTCAGCGGGTCGTGGGTGGCCTGGTAGCGCAGCCGCTCCTGCAGGGCGTGCCGTTCGGTGACGTCCTCCATCACCGCGACCGCGAACAGCGGCTGGCCCGCGTCGTCGCGCACCAGCGAGCAGGTCACGTGCGCCCACACCCAGCCGCCGTCCGGCCGGCACAGGCGCTTCTCCACCCGGTAGTGGTCCAGTTCGCCGCGGACGACCCGCTCGAACGGGTCCCACAGGCCGTCGTTGCGGTCCTCCGGGTGCATGTAGTCGCGGACGTTCGACGTCAGCGCCTCGGGCCGCGACGTGCCGGTCATCCGCAGTAAAGCCGTGTTGGCCTCGACGACGCGACCGGACATGTCGGCGATGCCGATGCCGATGGCGGCGTCGGTGAACATCGCGCGGAACTTGGCCTCGCTGGCGCGCAGCGCGGCCTCGGCCTCGTCCCTGGCGTCCAGCACGGCGCCCCGGATCGCCTCCTGCTCGCCGAGCGTCCGCTCGCGCAGCGCCTGGGCGTACCCGGCGGCCAGGGAGCCCTGGATGCGGGCGACGCGGTTGTCCAGGTCGTCGGTGCGGGCCAGGCCGACCTCGTCCAGCAGGCGCTCGCCGATGACCTGCACCGAGCGTTCGATGGTGCCGCTGCCGGTGAAGTGCGCCGCGACCAGGCCGGCGCCCGCGTCCCGGGCCGGGTCGGCCGAGAACGGTTCCTCCAGCAGTGCCGTGACGATCTGGCTGGTGAGTCCGTCCAACAGCTCGATCACCTCGTCCCGGCTCATCGGCACGTAACTGGTGCCCGCGATGGCGGTCGCCCACGTGCGGGCGAACGCACTCACCCCGGACTCCGCCTGGTCACGCGCCGGCAGCACGACGGCGGGGATGCGACGGCGGGCCGACCGGGTCATGCGGACCGACCGCCGGTGGCCACCGTGTCGACCGGAACGCGAGCGACCACGGGCCAGCCACGCGTAAGCCAGGTCGGGCCTTTCACCGCGGTGCCCCTCTCGACTGCTCGCCATCGCTCACGTCGACACGGGGAGCATACGTCCGACTGAGTGAACTCACGAAGAGACTCCTGGGGAACTCCCCGGTTCGACGACCGTTCGACACATGACACCCGTCGGGTATCACCCGTCCGAGTGATCCCGTCGCGGGCCCGCACCGTGCGCGAACGCCGCCGACTCGCCGCCGCGCATCGGTGCGCTCTGCCGCTCCAGCAGTGTGACAGCGCGTTTCAGGTCGTCGAGGAGCATGTCCGCGAGGTCGTGACTGAACCCGTTGCGCACAACCACCCGCAACGCGGCCAGGTCGGTGCGGTTGGCCGGGAACGTGTACGCCGGCACCAGCCAGCCCGACTCGCGCAGCATGGCCGAGACGTCGAACACGCTGTACTTCCGCACATCGTCGGCAACGGTGAACGCGAACACGGGCAGCTGGCTGCCGTCGGTCAGCATCCGGAACGGGCCCAACTCGCCGATCCGCCCGGCCAGTGACGTCGCCACGTCCCGGCACTCCTGCTGGACCCGGCGGTAGCCCTCGAAGCCGAGCCGGATGAAGTTGAAGTACTGGGCCACCACCTGGGCGCCCGGCCGGGAGAAGTTCAGCGCGAACGTCGGCATGTCACCGCCGAGGTAGTTGACCTTGAACACCAGTTCCTCGGGCAGCACGTGCTGGTCGCGCCAGATGATCCAGCCGACACCCGGGTACACGAGGCCGTACTTGTGGCCGGACGTGTTGATGGACACGACCCGCTCCTGGCGGAAGTCCCATTCCAGATCGGGGTCGCAGAACGGCGCGATCATGCCGCCGGACGCGCCGTCCACGTGCACCGGAACGTGAATCCCCGTACGGCTCTCGTAGTCGTCGAGTGCGGCGCAGAGTTCCGCGACGGGCTCGTACGCGCCGTCGAACGTCGAACCGAGAATGGCGACGACACCGATGGTGTTCTCGTCGCACAGCTTGACCGCCTCCTCGGCGGACAGCATGAACCGGTCGCCCTCCATCGGCACCAGCCGCGGTTCCACGTCCCAGTAGTTGGCGAACTTGTCCCAGCAGATCTGGACGTTGATGCCCATCACGATGTTCGGCCGGTCGGCCGGCTTCCCCTCGGCCCGCCTGCGGTGCTGCCAGCGCCGCTTCATCGCCAGGCCGGCGAGCATGCACGCCTCACTCGATCCGGTGGTCGAGCAGCCCGTCGCGGACGCCGGGTGCGGGGCGTGCCACAACTGGGCGAGCATCCGCACGCACCTGGCCTCCAACTCGGCCGTGCGCGGGTACTCGTCCTTGTCGATCATGTTCTTCTCGAGCGTCTCGTCCATCAGCCGAACCGCCTGGGGTTCCATCCAGGTGGTGACGAACGTGGCGAGGTTGAGCCGGGCGTTGCCGTCCAGCATCAGCTCGTCGTGCACGATCTGGTAGGCGACGTCGGGCAGCAGCCCCTCGGCGGGGAACCGGTTCTTCGGCACCCGCACCGGCGCCCTCGTGAACACGGGATTCACCGAGACTTCCGGACGTTTCGACTCGTGCCGGTGGTGTGCGGACGGGTGTTCCAGGGGCATGTCCCGACACTATCGAGCGGCGGTGCCCGGCGCCGGTCCGCGCGATCGGTCGAGATGCGGCATCACCCGTCCAGTCGCATCCTGTACTCCGAAGAGCGCAAGATCACGTACGTTCGGCGGCGGCGTCGCCCGGGGTGGCGACCGGATCGGCCCCACTGCCGAGGTCAGGGGACTGCCGTGGTTGGGGCGAGGAACTGTGCACTTGTCGCGTTCGTAGCGTGTCTGCCCGTCGTGCTGTGCGCGCACCCCGCCACCGCGAGACCCGCCGCCGCACTGGTCGTCCACCCGCAGGACGACTGGGCCGGGTCGCAGATCGAACGGTACGAAGGCGGTCCGGCGATCACCCGGGACGAGTCCGTCGACCCCGGGCCGGGCGTCGTGGCGGGCCTGGATCCGGCCGACCCGTTCGACCCGGCGCCCGTGACCCGGCCTGGCGCGCAGCCCGCAGCGCAGCCGCGACCGTCCGGTCTGGACGTGAGCAGCCACCAGGGAAACGTGAACTGGTCCGCCGTGCGGCGGGCGAAGGCGTCGTTCGCGTACGTCAAGGCGACGGAGAGCACGACGTACGTCAACCCGTACTTCAAGCAGCAGTACAACGGCGCGTACGGCATCGGCCTGGTCCGCGGCGCCTATCACTTCGCGACGCCCAACACGTCCACCGGCGCCGCCCAGGCCACCTACTTCGTGGCGCACGGCGGTGGGTGGTCGAACGACGGCCGGACGCTGCCACCCGCGCTGGACCTGGAGTACAACCCGTACGGCCAGCAGTGCTACGGCATGTCGCAGGCGGCTCTGGGCGCCTGGGTGCGCCAGTTCGTGGACACGGTGCACGCCAGGACGTCCCGCTGGCCGGCGATCTACACCAGCACCAGTTGGTGGTCGCTGTGCCTGGGGAAGAACGCGTCGTTCAGCAAGGATCCACTGTGGATAGCCAGATACAACAAGACGCTCGGCGGGCTGCCGCCCGGGTGGCGGACGTGGGCCATCTGGCAGTTCGCCGACTCCGGCACGTTCCCCGGTGACCAGGACACACTCAACGGCACTATGGACCAGTTGCGGGCACTGGCACACGGCTGACCGGCGCAACGCCGACGGCAACCGGACACACATCTTGTTAACTATTGACGAACTATCGTGACATCACGTTACCCGGTCCAGCAGACTGGGTCCACGCGACGTCGGCGGGCCACACGGCGAGACCGCCGAACAATTCCATCATTCGATCCCGACGGTTGACGGATATCGCTGCAGGATAGCCGCCACAGCCATCGTGATAACGCGCGATACCAAACCCGCGCGTCAATTGCACATGCCCCTGAACAGGCGCGTTGACATTTAACACAGCATCATCACCGACCGCTCACCGATTCCTCACGAGATGGTCGTGATTGATTAACCACAACACGTGACATCGGGTTGGGTTATCCAGCACACTGCTGGACGGCCGGTTTCGACCGGCCACAATGAGGGCACACGAAAGGGTCAAACATGAAGTTCACGGTTCGAGTGAAGCGTGGCGCGATCGGCCTGTTAGCTGTCGGCACGTTCGCCGGCGCCATGGTACTGGGCGCCCTGCCGGCCAGCGCCGCCACCGCACCCACCAACCAGCAGACGCCCGCGCAGCTCGCGGCGTCGAAGCTGGTCACCCACCCCGACCGGGACTGGATGGGATCGACCATCAAGGCCCACGAACCGCAGATGATGACCGTGCAACCGGCCGTCAGCGGCCCCCTCGGCCTGGACGTCAGTGGCTGGCAGGGCGGCGGGATCAACTGGACGACGGTCGCCAATGAAGGCGCGAAGTTCGCCTACGTCAAGGCAACCGAGAACACCAACTACCAGAACCCGGACTTCACCCAGCAGTACGAGGGCTCGTACTACGCCGGCATCATCCGGGGCGCGTACCACTTCGCGACGCCCAACACCTCCAGCGGCGCCGCGCAGGCCGACTACTTCGCCGCCCACGGCGGTGGCTGGTCGAAGGACGGCATGACCCTGCCGGGCATGCTGGACATCGAATACAACCCCTACGGCGCCGAGTGCTACGGCCTGAGCCACGCCGGCATGGTCAACTGGATCCTGTCGTTCAGCAACGAGTACCACGCCAAGACGGGCCGCTGGGCCGTCATCTACACCACGAACGACTGGTGGACCACGTGCACCGGCAACACCGGTGACTTCTCGTCCACCAACCCGTTGGACCTGGCGTGCTACTGCAGCACCCCGGGCACCATGCCCTACCACTGGTCGTACCAGACGATCTGGCAGTACGCCGACTCCGGCACCTTCCCCGGTGACCAGGACGTCTTCAACGGCAACTACTCCCGGATCCAGGCGCTGGCCAACGGCTGACCGCGACACCACACGGACCGGTCCGTCCCGCCTGGTCAGCGGGGCGGACCGGTCCGTCGTTGTGTCGACACCGCAACCGGCCTAGCATTTCGCTGCCGATCGGGGTATCCCCACCGACCGACAAAACTGATATTCGTCGGTGCGTCGTTTTTCCTGGTGCGCGGAAGGTGTCCCGATGAGCGCTACGCCCTGGTTGGTGATCGGCTGGCTCTGCACGGTCGGAGGGGCAGTGGTGCTGGTCACGGCCTGGCTGGTCGCGACCGGCCGGATCAACACAACGCCGCCGGGCGAACAACAGGCCAAGCCACAACTGGCCCTGACCGGCACGATCGTCCTCGCCTTCGGCGTGTTCGCACTGGTCAGCGGCCTACTCCTGGACAGCGCCGGAACGAACGCGTCGGACGCCCTGCGCACCGGCGGCCTCGGCGCGATCGCGGTGGTCGCGCTGTACGGCCTGTGGCTGTTCGACCGCAGACGCCAGGTCGAGGAGTACCGCAACGCGGTCCAGACACAACTGCGCGACCTGGACGACCAGCGCTACCGCCTCGAAGAGGCCCGCCAGGACCTGGACCGCCAACGCGCCGACCACGACCGCAGCCGCACGGCCGACGAACGCTTCGCCCGCTCACTGGAACTGCTCGGCAACAGCGCCGACCAGGTACGCGTCGGCGCACTGCACGCACTGGCCGGCCTGGCCCGCACCCGCCCCGAGTACACGCAGACCACGTTGGACATCCTCTGCGCGTACCTGCGCCGCCCGTTCGACCACGTCAGCTACCAGGAACGCCGCCTCCCCGAGGACGCCGAACGCCAGGAAGAACCCAGGCGCGACGTGGAAGCCGACCGCGAACGCCAGGTCCGGCTCACGGCCCAGCGCCTCATCATCGACCTCCTCCCGTCCACGTCCGAGCTGGACACCCCGAACTACAACCTGGACCTGACCGGCGCCGCCCTCGAGTACTTCGACCTGTCCCACAAGCGCATCGGCACGTTCACCGCCCGCTCCGCCCACTTCTACGAAGCGGTGTCCTTCGAAGGAGCCCGCTTCCACGGCCCGATCTGGCTCACGTGGGCCCACCTGTGGGGCGAGGCGTTCCGCGCCAACGACATGGTCTGCCACGGCATAGCGTGGTGGAGCAACTTCACGGCGAACGGCCCGGTCGAGTTCGACCGCACGGAATTCCGAGGCGAAACGAAGTTCGCCTACGCCACGTTCGCCGACCGCGTGTCCTTCCAGGCCTGCCGCTTCGCCACCACAGTGGACTTCCAACACACCGAATTCCTCGGCGAACTCAGCTTCGTCAACACGGACGGCCTCATCGGCCGCACCCACGGCATGCACGTCTCCCTACGCCACGACGTCCGCCTACCCAACGGCTGGATCGTCGACCCAAGGGAAAACCGAGAAACCGGCATGGGCCTGGTCCGCGCATAGCGCGCAGCGAAGCGAACCCGGACGCACCCCCGCCCTCCCAAGGGGGGACTGCCCTTGGCCAGTCTATCGGGCCAGGTCAGCGCTGCGAAAGCGATCGCCGGGGGCTGTGGACAAGTCTCGGCGGCTGTGGGCAAGCCCGGAATCGGCGAGGCCGCAGGGCAAGTCCGGTGAGCAACCCGGCGAAGGCGAGGCCGACGCAACCGGTGTGCGTCAGCTCGACGAGGGACGACGCTCGGTGGTGGATCTGGCCTACCAGACTCCCCCCGCACCCCGATCCCAAGCCGCCCTTGCGTTCGCGGGGGCTTGTCAAGGGTCGGCCGAAGGCCGATCGCCGCAGGCGACGCGACGACAGGAGCGCCCTTGACAAGGCGCCGCGAACGCGAACCATGCCAGATCGGGGCGCGGGGGGAGACGACTACCGGTCGCAACCGCAGCCCGCCGCACGCAACGCGCCCAGCCGAACCAAGCCCGCCTGACGCGACGCGAGCACGCAAGGCGCCCAGCCGAACCAACCCACGCGACCCAACCACCCCACGCGCCCAGCCACACCAACCAACCCGAAGTGGCTGAAGGCCGCGCGGCGCCCTCGATCAGGTGAACAACGCGGGGAGCGTGCCTTCCCAGGCCGTGCGGAGTTCGTCGAGCGTGAACGTCGCCACGTTCTGGATCTCCACCGCCCCGGCTTCCGCGTCGACGACCCCGATGCGAACCCACGGCATGCCGCGTGCCTCGCACATCTCGGTGAACCGCAGCTCCTCCGTGCGGGGCACCGCGACCAGCGCTCGTCCCGCCGATTCGCTGAACAGCCACACGAACGGGTCGGCACCTTCCGGGAGCACGATCCGGCAGCCCGTCTCACCAATGAGAACAGACTCGACGACCGCCTGGACCAGACCACCGTCGGACAGGTCGTGTGCCGCCGACACCATGCCGTCCCGGGAACCGGCGAGCAGGATCTCGGCCAGCAGCTTCTCCGCGGCCAGGTCCACCGTCGGTGGCGTGCCGCCCAGGTGTCCGTGCACCACGTGGGCCCACTCCGAGCCGCCGAACTCGTCCTTCGTCGTGCCCAGCAGCAACAGCGACTCGCCGGTTTCGGCGCCGATGCCGGTGGGGATGCGCCGCCGGACGTCGTCGATCACGCCGAGGACGCCGACCAGCGGCGTCGGCAGGATCGCTGTGTCGCCGGTCTGGTTGTAGAAGCTGACGTTGCCGCCGGTGACCGGGATGCCCAGTTCACGACAACCGTCCGCCAGGCCGTGCAGGGCCTCGCGGAACTGCCACATCACCGCCGGGTCCTCGGGGGAGCCGAAGTTCAGGCAGTCCGTGACCGCCGTCGGGACCGCGCCGGTGACCGCGACGTACCGGTACGCCTCGGCCAGCGCCAACTGCGCGCCCCGGTACGGGTCGAGCGCCACGTAGCGGGAGTTGCAGTCCACGGACACCGCTATGCCACGGCCGGTCCGCTCGTCGACGCGGATCATGCCGGAGTCGGACGGCTGCGCGAGGACGGTGCCGCCGCGCACGTACCGGTCGTACTGCTGGGTGACCCAGCGGCGCGACGCGAGGTTCGGCGACGCGACCATGCGCAGCACCGTGTCCCGCAGGTCGTCGACGGCCGGCCGGGCCAGGTCGTCCGGCGTGTTGGCGACCAGCGCGTCGTGCGACGCGGGCCGCTCGACCGGGCGCTGGTACACGGGACCCTCGTGGGCGACGGTGCGCGGCGGCACGTCCACGACGACCGCGTCGTGCCACGTGATCACCAGGTGGTCGCCGTCGGTGACCTCGCCGATCTCGGTGGCGATGACGTCCCACTTGCGGCACACCGCGAGGAAGTCCTCGACGTCCTCGGGGCGGACGACCGCGCACATCCGTTCCTGCGACTCGCTGGACAGGATCTCGGCGGGCGTCATTCCCTTGGCGCGCAACGGAACCCGGTCCAGCATGATGCGCATGCCGCCGTCACCGGCGCTGGCCAGCTCACTCGTGGCGCACGACAGGCCCGCGCCGCCGAGGTCCTGGATGCCCACGACCAGGCCCGCCGCGAACAGTTCGAGGCAGCACTCGATCAGCACCTTCTCGGTGAACGGGTCACCGACCTGCACGCTGGGCAGCTTCTTCCGGCCACCGCCGTCGTCGTCACCGGCGAACGTGTCCGACGCCAGCACCGAGACGCCGCCGATGCCGTCCAAGCCGGTCCGCGCACCGAACAGAATGATCTTGTTGCCGGTGCCGGACGCATGCGCCAGGTGCAGGTCCTCGACCCGCATCGCACCCACGCACAGCGCGTTGACCAGCGGGTTGCCCGCGTACGTCGGGTCGAACACGACCTCGCCGCCCACGTTGGGCAGGCCCAGACAGTTGCCGTAACCGCCGACGCCTGCGACGACGCCGGGCAGCACCCTGCGGGTGTCCGGGGCGTCGGCCGGGCCGAACCGGATGGAGTCCTGCACCGCGAGCGGCCGGGCGCCCATCGCCAGGATGTCCCGCACGATGCCACCGACCCCGGTCGCCGCACCCTGGTGCGGTTCCACATAGGACGGATGGTTGTGGCTCTCCGCCTTGAACGTCACGGCCCAGCCGTCGCCGATGTCGATGACGCCCGCGTTCTCGCCGATGCCGGCCAGCATCCGGGATCGCATCTCGTCGGTCGTGGTCTCGCCGAAGTAGCGCAGGTGCACCTTGGACGACTTGTAGGAGCAGTGTTCGCTCCACATCACCGAGTACATCGCCAGTTCCGCGTCGGTGGGCCGCCTGCCCAGGATGTCGCGGATGCGCTGGTACTCGTCGTCCTTCAGGCCCAGCTCACGGTAGGGCTGCGGGTGGTCCGGCGTCGCGGACGCGTGCTCGACGGTGTCGATCAGGTCGGTGGAAGTCATGCCGTCACCAGGTGGTCGAGTACGGACAGGAACATGCCGAGGCCGTCGTCGCTGGGCCCGGTGAGCGCGTCGATGGCGTGCTCGGGATGCGGCATGAGGCCGACGATCCGACCGGTCGGGTCGGTCACGCCCGCGATGTCGGCGCGCGACCCGTTCGGGTTGTCCAGGTAGCGGAACACGACCTGGCCCTCACCGTCGAGACGCTCCACGGTGGCCGGGTCGGCGACGTAGCAGCCCTCCATGTGCTTGATCGGGATCAGGATCTCCGCGCCGCGCTCGTAGCGACCGGTCCACGACGTGGCGGCGTTGTCGACGCGCAGCCACTGGTCACGGCACACGAAGTGCAGGCTCTCGTTGCGGGTGAGCGCACCGGGCAGCAGCCCGGCCTCGCACAGCACCTGGAAGCCGTTGCAGATGCCCAGCACCGGCATGCCGCGCCGGGCCGCGTCGAGCACCTCGCCCATGACGGGCGCGAACCGCGCGATCGCACCGGCGCGCAGATAGTCGCCGTAGGAGAACCCGCCGGGGAGGATCACGGCGTCCACACCGCGCAGGTCGACGTCACCGTGCCACAGCGCGACCGGTTCGGCGTCGACGTGCCGGACCGCGCGGGCGGTGTCGGAGTCGTCCAGGCTCCCGGGGAACGTGATGACCCCGATGCGGCTCATGAGTCCACCCGCCGGACGGTCCACTCCTCGATGACCGGGTTGGCGAGCAGGCCGTCGGCGATGCGGGCCAGGGTGGCGTCGTCGACCGAGTCGTCGACCTCCAACTCGAATCGCTTGCCTTGGCGGACTTCGGTGACTCCGGCGAAACCGAGCCGGGGCAGGGCGTTGGCTACCGCCTGTCCCTGCGGGTCGAGGATCTCGGGCTTGGGCATGACGTCGACGACGACACGGGCCACTGGCGTACTCCTGGGGCTCGCGGGCGGGGAGGCGGTACTGCCGAATGGTACCTGAGCAGCGTGTTCGCCCAGCGCGAGACAGGTAGCGCAACGTAGCCACCCGGGTGGAGCCTGGAGGCCATGCGACTTCTGGTGTTGGGTGGGACGGCGTTCGTCGGTCGGACGGTGGCCGCCGAGGCGATCACGCGCGGTCACGACGTGACCTGCGCCGCTCGGGGCGAATCGGGCGCCGTGCCCGACGGCGCGACGTTGGTGAAGATCGACAGGGACGCGGCCGACGGGCTCGCGGCGCTGGCCGGCGCGGAGTTCGACGCCGTCGTGGATGTGGCCACAATCTCCTATCCGTGGGTGGCGGCGGCGCTGGCCGAACTGGCCGGGCGGGTCGGCCACTGGACGTTCGTGTCCACGATCAACGTGTACTCGGACGACGCGACGCCCGGGCAGCGGCCCGGCGCGCCGCTGCTGGAACCGCTGGCCGAGGGCGGGCGCGGCGAGGGCATCGTGGACCCGGGTCGGTACGGCGCGATCAAGGTGGCCAGCGAGAACGCCGTCCGCGACGCGTTCGGTGACCGTTCGTTCGTCGTGCGGCCGGGCCTGATCACCGGTCCCGGTGACGAGAGCGACCGGTTCGGCTACTGGCCGGCCCGGTTCGCCCGGGGCGGGCGGGTCCTCGTGCCGGACGTGCCCGACCAGCCGATCCAGCACGTCGACGTGCGGGACCTGGCGGCGTGGATCGTGGACGCGGGCGAGAAGGGCCTCGGCGGCACGTACGACGGCGTCGGCCCGGCGGGTCCGCTGCCCGACCTGCTGCGGGACGTCGCGGCGGCCGTCGGCGTCGACACCGAGTTCGTGCCGGTGGCACCGCGGGCGCTGGTGGACGCGGGTGTGACGCCGTGGGGTGGCCCGAAGTCGCTGCCGCTGTGGGCGCCGAGCACACACTGGGGCGTGCCGTCCCACGACGCGACACCGTCGATCGAGGCGGGGTTGCGGTTGCGGCCGCTGGCCGAGACGGTCGATGCGGCGCTGGCGACGGAGCGGGAGTTGGGCGTGGACCGGGAGCGCAAGGCCGGGCTGAGCGCGGCCGAGGAGGCGGAGGTGCTCGCGAAGCTCAGCACATGACGACCGGTGTTCCGGGTGGCAGGATCGAGCCAATGAACGCTGACGATCGCTCCGCTCCTGTTCCTGACACGCGGGCGCACCAGGGCCCGCGAATGATCCACTTCGGACATTCGTGTGTGCTGGTGGAGACCGGTTCGGCGCGACTGCTGATCGACCCGGGCACGTTCGCCACCGGTTTCGAGGTGGCCAGGGAGCTGGACGCGGTCCTGGTCACCCACCAGCACCCCGACCACCTCGACGTCGAGAAGCTGCCGGTGCTGATGGCGGCGAACCCGAACGCGACGCTGGTGGTGGACGAGGGGTCGGCGGCCGTCGTGAGCGACCTGGGCCTGCCGGCCACGGTGCTGCGGGCCGGCGACAGCCTGGAGGTCGCAGGCGCGGCGATCAACGTGGCGGGCGGCCGGCACGCCGTCATCCACCAGGACATCCCGGTCATCCCGAACAACTGCTACGTCATCGACCACGGAGCGTTCTACCACCCGGGCGACTCGCTGATCGTGCCCGAACAGGCCATCGACGTGCTGGGCGTGCCCGCGGCGGCGCCGTGGTTGAAGACGTCGGAGGCGGTGGACTTCCTGCGCGCGGTGGCGCCGAGGGCCGCCGTGCCGATCCACGACGCCGTGGTGGCACGGCGGGAGCTGTACATCGGGCTGCTGGACAGGTTGAAGCCGGCGGGGACGGCACTCACCGTGCTGCCGCACGGAGAGCTGAGCGAACTCTGACGGCCGTGCCGGTGCGCTGCCGGGGCACCGTCGGCCCGAGGACGAGCGCGGAGTAGGTGGTCGGGGCGGCGCCGTGGTGCAGTGCGATGTCCACGGCGTCCAGCACGGCACCGGCGATCCCGGGCCGGGCCAGGTCGACGGCGGGCAGCGCGATCCGCACCACCCGGCCCAGGCGGGCGGAACGGGCGGCGGACAGCACCATCGCCCGGCACCACCAGGGTTCGGTGCGCTCGCCGTGCCAGGGCGCGGGCCCCGGGCCGAGCACCCGGCCGGGCACCAGCTCCCCGTTCCGCAGGTCACGCACCCCGCGCAGTTCGGCGCACACGCGGAAACCGTTGTGCCGCAGCACGTCGATCGTGCCCGGCGGTACGAGCCAGCCGGGCGGGGCGTAGCAGTCGACCGTGAGGTCGAGCTGTGCCAGCGCCGCGCGTGCGGCGATCAGCTGCAGCCGTGTCTCGTGCGCGGGCAGCACGGCGGTCGCGGCGAGCCAGCGGTCCGGCCGCGGTTTCCCGGCGAGCCGTTCCAGGCCGCGCAGCACCGGCAGGTCGCCGTGCGCGACGCGGTCTCGCACCCAGTCGGCCATGGCGGGCGCGGTGCCCAGCCGCTGCGGGGTGACGAGGAGGGACAGGGGCACACGGCGCTGGTCCAGTTCGGCGGCCAACCACTCGGTCGTGTCGAGCGGAGCGCCGCCGAGCCCGGACACCGAGACGACCAGTCGCGCGGTCACGCTCCCAGTGCGCCACGCAGCGGTGACGCACAGGGAGCGGCGAGGTGACACGGGGATGCGGATCGGGGGAAATCCCCGCGACCGGTCACCCGGACGGGTTCACCGCACGGTCAGTCGGCCGCGAGGCCGGCGAGGACGCGGTCCAGGGACGTGGCCATGTGGCCGCCCCACCCGCCGGACATGGACTGGAAGCCCGCCAGCTGGGCGGGGTCGGTCAGGTCGAATCCGGAGTGGACGCCGACCAGCAGGGTGCCGGTGACGCTGTCGCGACGCACGGCGGCCAGCTCCCAGCGGACGAGCGTGTCCATGCCGGCCATACCGCTCCACGTGTAGGCCAGCGACTTCTCCGGTACCAGTTCGACGACCTCGCAGTGCACGACGCCGTCGAAGTGCGGTGGGACCGGCTGGGTGCCGAACGTGAACCGATGGCCGAGGACCGGGGCGAAGTCGTTGGGCATCAACCACTCCGCCAACGCCGCAGGGTCGGTCAGCGCACGCCACACGCGGGCGACCGGGTGCGGGTAGAACGTCTCGGTCCGGATCGCCGAGTCAGTCCTGGCCATCGGCGGCCTCCCGGTCCAGGTAGTCGCCCAGGGCGGCCAGGCGGGTGCGCCAGAACCGGCGGTAGCCGGCCAGCCACCGGTCGACCTCGGCCAGGCCAGCCGGTTCCAGCCGATAAATCCGCTGCCGGCCGGACTTCTGCTCGCTGACCAGGCCGGCGTCGCGCAGCACCCGCAAGTGCTGGGACACCGCGGGCCTGCTCATCACGAACGGTTGCGCCAGCTCGGTGACCGACCGGCCGTCTTCGGCGAGCAGGTCCAGGATGCGGCGGCGGGTCGGGTCCGCGATCGCGGAGTAGACGTCGGTGGCGACAGGCACCGACCCAAGGTACGTAAGGAGTTGCTTACGCGTCAACCTCGCCGAGCCAGTCGGCGAACGACCGGCCGCTGATCCGCTCGTACGCCGACACGTACCTGGCCCGCGTGTTCGCCACCACGTCGGCCGGCAGCGGGGGCGGCGGGCCCGCCTTGTCCCACCCGGACTCCGGCGACGTCAGCCAGTCGCGCACGTACTGCTTGTCGAACGAGGGCTGCGACCGCCCCGCCGCGTAGCCCTCCGCCGGCCAGTAGCGCGACGAATCCGGCGTCAGCACCTCGTCGGCGAGCACCAGCGAGCCGTCGGCGGCCAGTCCGAACTCGAACTTCGTGTCCGCCAGGATCAGCCCGCGCGTCGCCGCGTGCTCGGCGGCCGCCTCGTAGACCCGCACGGTCGTGTCGCGCAGGCGGGCCGCCAGGTCCGGGCCGACCGCGGCGACCACCGCGTCATACGTCATCCGCTCGTCGTGCGAGCCGACGTCCGCCTTCGTCGTGGGCGTGAAGATCGGCTCCGGCAGCCGCGACGACTCCACCAGGCCCGCCGGCAGCGGCACGCCGCACACCGTGCCGGTGCTCCGGTAGTCCGCCAGCCCGGAACCGGCCAGGTAGCCGCGCGCCACGCACTCCACCGCCACCATGGACAGCCGCCGCACCAGCAGGGCGCGGCCGCGCACCTCGGCCGGGATCCGCGGGTCGTCCCACGCGACCAGGTGGTTGGGCACGACGTCGCGCAGCAGCTCGAACCAGAACACGCTCATCGCCGTGAGCACCCGGCCCTTGTCCGGGATCTCGGTGTCCAGCACGTGGTCGTACGCGGAGATCCGGTTCGACGCGACGAACAGCAGGTGCTCGTCGTCCACGGCGTACAGGCTGCGGACCTTGCCGGTCGCGACCAGCGGGTAGTCAGTGAGGGGCACGGCCGAAGCCTAGACAATGGCCCCGTGCACTACGACTGGGTGAGTTTCACCACCGACTACGGCACGTCGGACGGTTTCGTGGCGGCGTGCAAGGGCGTGATCGCACGCACCGCACCGGACGTGCGGGTGCTGGACGTCACGCACGACATCGGGCCGCAGGACGTCCGGCGCGGCGCCACCGTCCTCGCGCACACCGTCGGCTACCTGCCGCCCGCCGTGCACCTGGCCGTCGTCGACCCCGGCGTCGGCACCGCGCGGCGCGGCATCGTGCTGGTCGCGGGATCGGGGCTGCTGGTCGGGCCGGACAACGGGCTGCTGCTGCCGGCAGCCGAGGTGCTCGGCGGCGTCCGGGCCGTCTACGAGCTGGCCAACGAGCGCTACCAGCTGCCGGACGTGTCGATGACGTTCCACGGCCGGGACGTGTTCGCGCCGGCCGCCGCGCATCTCGCCCTCGGGGTCGAGCCGGCCGAGTTCGGGCCTGCGGTGACCGATCCGGTACGCCTGCCGCCACCGCACAGCGTCGTCGCCGACGGGCAGCTGACCAGCGAGATCATCGGTGTCGACCGGTTCGGCAACGTACAGCTGGCCGCCGGTCCCGCCGAGTTGGCCGAACTCGGCGTCCGGCCCGGCGACCACGTCCGGGTGCGGCACTCGCGGTCCACCGTGGACGGCACCGTGGGCGGGACGTTCGGCGACGTGCCCAGCGGCGCGCTGCTGGTGCACGTCGACTCGGCGGGCCAGGTGGCCGTCGCGATGAACGGCGGATCCGCCGCCGAGGCCCTGTCCGGGCGGTTCGGCGACGTCACGATCACGCGCTGACCTGCCACTCCCGCACGTCGACCGGGTCGCCGACGGCCAGCGAGCCGGGCGTGAGCACGGCCGCCTTCACGCCGAAGCTGACGCCGCCGCCGAACTCCGGTTCCCGGCGGTAGTCGGCGAGCGTGCGGGTCGGCTCCGGGCCGGACCGGACGCCGGTCGTCTGCTCGACCGTCGGCACGGCA
>DASZXM010000757.1:0-14953 GCA_035546415.1 Pseudonocardiaceae bacterium | reverse complement strand
TCCGACGACCCGTCCGGCCCGACCCAGCGGACGATCGTGCTCGCGGGCAGGTCGCCCTGGTTCTTGCGCTGCTCGACGAACTTCGTCCACCCGGTGGGCACGGACGCCTGGAACTGGCCGCCCGGCGCGCTGCCGGCCAGCGTCGTCACCGTCACCAGGGACGGCGTGGCCGACGGCGCGGGCGACTGGGTCACCGGGGTACTGGGCCGCGCCGACCGTGACGGCAGAATCTGTTGTCCGGCAAGGGTTCGCGTCGCGGCGAACGCACCACCGGCCGCGGCCGTGAACAGCACGACGGCGACGATGCCGAGGATTGCGACGACCGCCGGGTGCCGACGTACACGCACCGGCTGTGGCGTGAACGGCACGGGAGCAGGTCCCTGCGTGACCGGCACCGGCATGGGCTGTGCCGGGGTCGGCGGTGGCGGCGACGGCATCGGGAACGGGAGCGGGCCCGGATCGGCCGCCAGCCGCGGCGAGTCGGACACCTGCGACCGCGGCGGCTCCGGCGCCTTCGGCTTCCCGCCGCTGAGCGCCGTGGTCGGCTTGTTGTCCGCCGGGCCCGCGTCCGCTTCGGACTCGTCCGGCGGGAACACCGTCGTGCCCACTTCCGGCAGCAGTGGCCGGATGCGGCGACGGACCTCCATCAGGCTCATCCGCCGGTCCGGGTCCTTGACCATCAGGCCGGTGATCACGTCGGCCAGCGGGCCGGGTTCGCTGGGCCGTGGGACCTCGCCGTGCACGACCTCGTTGACCGTCGCCAGCGGCTCGCCCGCGTCGTACGGCGGCCGGCCCTCGACGGCCGCGAACAGCGTCGCACCCAGGCTCCACAGATCCGACGCCGTGGTCACCGGGTCGCCCGCGGCGACCTCGGGCGCCATGAACGCAGGCGTGCCGAGGATCAACCCCCGGCTGGTCATTGTGACTTCGGACACATTCCGGGAGATGCCGAAGTCGGTCAGCTTGACCTGGCCGTCCTCGCCGACCAGCACGTTTCCCGGTTTCACGTCCCGGTGGATGACGCCCCTGCGGTGTGCGGCGTCCAGACCGGCGGCGATCGCCTCGGCCACCACGGCGGTCTGCTCGGTGTTCAGCGTGCCGGCCTTGTTGATCACCTGCGCCAGGCTCCGCCCCTTGAGCAGTTCCATGACGACGAACGGCTCGATGCCCTGCCGGGCCACGTCGTACACAGACACCACGTTCGGATGGGTCAGTGCGGCGATCGCCCGTGCCTCACGCAGCGTCCGCTCCCGGACATCGCTCGCCTCGGCCTCGGGCATGCCGTCGGGCAACTGCACCTCTTTGACGGCCACCGGCCGGTGCAGCACCTCGTCGTATGCCAGCCACACCACACCCATCGAGCCGCGCCCGATCACCCTGCGCAGCCGGTATCTACCCGAGATCAGCCGTTGGCTGGTCAGGGTCGGCTGGTCGGCGGACTGCTCGGTCACCGGACCATTGTGGCCGAGGCGATGTGCGCCGAAGGTCGGTACCGGAGAAAACGCGGTACCGATCGTCACTCACGACGCGAGCACGTGTCCCGGACCGCCGGCAGCGACGTGGCTCACATGCCCCCGCGACTACCCGTCAGTACCATCACAGAGCATGACCACGCCGCCCGACAAACTGGCGCTCGCCAGTGATTTCCCGGCTCCGACCAGGCAGGAGTGGCGTGCCCTGGTGAAGACGGTGCTGGAGAAGGCCGGGCGGACGGAAATCCCGCCCGAGGCGGAACAGGCCCTCGTCACCACCACGTACGACGGCATCGACATCGCCCCGCTGTACACCGCGCCCGCGCCCGACGCCGGCCTGCCCGGCCTGCCGCCGTTCGTCCGGAACGGCCGCCCCGAGGGCGCCACCGCCGCCGGCTGGGACGTGCGCGCCAGGTACGACGACCCCGACCCGGCCGAAGCCAACGCGGACATCCTGACCGACCTGGAGCACGGCGTGGGCTCGGTGTGGCTGGTGGCCGGACCGGGGGGCGTGCCGGTGGCCGGCCTCGGGGCTGCCCTGTCCGGCGTGCTGCTCGACCTGGCCCCGGTGACGCTCGACGCGGGCGCCGACTACGCGGCGGCCGCGACCGCACTGCTGGCGGTGTACGAGGAGCGCGGCGTGCCGGCCGCGCAGGTCGGCGGCAACCTGGGCGTCGACCCGATCGGGGTCCTGGCGCGCACGGGCGAGTCGCAGGATCTCGCGGCCGCAGCGTCGTTCGTCGCCGCGCACGCCGCGAACTACCCGGGCCTGCGTGGCATCGTCGTGGACGCGCTGCCCTACCACGAGGCAGGCGGTTCGGAGGCGATGGAGGTCGGCTGCGCCGTCGCGGCCGGCGTGGCCTACCTGCGCGCCCTCACCGACGCCGGACTGGACGTGGACACGGCCGCCGGCCAACTGGAATTCCGCTTCGCCGCGTCCGCCGACCAGTTCCTCACGATCGCGAAACTCCGTGCCGCGCGGCGGTTGTGGGCCAGGGTGACGGAGGTGTGCGGCGTTCGGCCCGAGGGCCGTGCGCAACGGCAGCACGCGGTCACCTCGCCCGCCATGATGACCCGCCGCGACCCGTGGGTGAACATGCTGCGCACCACGGTGGCGTGCTTCGCGGCCGGTGTCGGCGGCGCGGACGCCGTCACCGTGATCCCGTTCGACGCGGCGATCGGCCGCTCGAACGACTTCGCCCGCCGTATCGCCCGCAACACCCAGTCCATCCTGTTGGAGGAGTCGCGGCTGGCCGCCGTGATCGACCCGGCGGGCGGCTCCTGGTACGTGGAGACCCTCACGGCGGAACTGGCCGATGTGGCGTGGCGGGCCTTCACCGACCTGGAGCGCGACGGCGGGATCGTGCCGCGGCTGGAGTCCGGGCGCCTCGCCGCGAGCCTCGATCGCATGTGGCAGGAACGCCGCCGCCGCATCAGCACCCGGCAGGACGCCATCACCGGCGTCAGCGAGTACCCGAACCTGACCGAGCGGCCCGTCGACCGGCCTCCGCTGCCCGAGCGGCCCGGCGGCGGACTGCCCCGCGTGCGGTACGCGGAGGACTTCGAGGCGCTGCGCGACCGCGCCGACGCCGCCGACCCCGAGCCGGTCGTGTACCTGGCCACCCTCGGTCCCGTCGCCGCGCACTCGGCCCGGGTCGGTTTCGCCACGAACCTGTTGCAGGCAGGCGGAATCCGGACGCCGACCGGACCGGTCGACGGCTTTGCCGCCAGTGGTGCGCGGGTCGCGTGCCTGTGCGGATCGGACCGCTCCTACGACGAGGAGGCCGAGACGGCCATCGCCGCGCTGCGGGCGGCGGGCGCGGTCCGGGTGATGATCGCCGGCTCGAAGGCCCACACGGCCGATGACACCCTGTACCGCGGCTGTGACGCGCTGAACGTGCTGCACACCACCTGGGAGACGCTGGAGGCAACCGCATGACCGGCATCCCGAACTTCGCCGACGTGCCACTGGGCGAGCCGGAACCGCTCGACATCGCGGAGTGGCAGGCGGCCCTGCACGAACGCACCGGCAAGGGCCCGGACGCCCTGAGCTGGGAGACGCCGGAAGGCATCGGCATCAAGCCGCTCTACACGCCCGCCGACACCGCCGACCTCGACTTCCTCGACACCTACCCCGGCCTGCCACCGTTCCTGCGCGGCCCGAACCCGACGATGTACACCACCCAGCCGTGGACCGTCCGCCAGTACGCCGGGTTCTCCACGGCCGAGGAGTCCAACGCGTTCTACCGGCGCAACCTGGCCGCCGGGCAGAAGGGCCTGTCGGTCGCGTTCGACCTGGCGACGCACCGCGGCTACGACTCAGACCACCCCCGGGTCGCCGGAGACGTCGGCATGGCCGGCGTGGCGATCGACTCGATCTACGACATGCGACAGCTGTTCGACGGCATCCCGCTGGACCGGATGAGCGTGTCGATGACCATGAACGGCGCTGTGCTGCCGGTGATGGCGTTGTACGTCGTCGCGGCCGAGGAACAGGGCGTCGCGCCGGAACAGCTCGCGGGAACCATTCAGAACGACATCCTCAAGGAGTTCATGGTCCGCAACACCTACATCTATCCGCCGCAGCCGTCGATGCGGATCATCTCGGACATCTTCGCCTACACGTCGGCGCGGATGCCGAAGTTCAACTCCATCTCCATTTCCGGCTACCACATGCAGGAAGCCGGGGCCACGGCCGACCTGGAACTGGCGTACACACTCGCCGACGGCATCGAGTACATCCGCGCCGGCGTTGCCGCGGGCCTGTCGGTGGACGCCTTCGCACCGCGACTGTCGTTCTTCTGGGCCATCGGCATGAACTTCTTCATGGAGGTCGCGAAGCTCCGTGCGGCCCGACTGCTGTGGGCGAAGCTGGTCCGCCGGTTCGAGCCGCACAACGACAAGTCGCTGTCGCTGCGCACGCACTGCCAGACGTCCGGCTGGTCGTTGACGGCCCAGGACGTCTACAACAACGTCATCCGCACGTGTGTCGAGGCGATGGCCGCCACCCAGGGCCACACCCAGTCGCTGCACACCAACGCCCTCGACGAGGCGCTCGCGCTGCCCACCGACTTCTCCGCCCGAATCGCCCGCAACACGCAACTGCTGCTGCAGCTGGAATCCGGCACCACACGGGTGATCGACCCGTGGGGCGGCAGCGACTTCGTGGAGCGGCTCACCTACGACCTCGCCGCCCGCGCGTGGGACCACATCACGGAGGTCGAGCGGGCCGGTGGCATGGCCAAGGCCATCGACGCCGGCATCCCCAAGCTGCGCATCGAGGAGGCCGCCGCCCGGACGCAGGCCCGGATCGACTCCGGCCGGCAGCCGGTGATCGGGGTCAACAAGTACCGGGTGGCCGACGACGAGACGGTCGACGTCCTCAAGGTCGACAACGCAGGCGTCCGGGCTCAGCAGATCGAGAAACTCCGCAGGCTCCGCGCCGAACGCGACCAGTCGGCCGTCGACAAGGCACTGGCCGCGCTGACGGCGGCCGCCGGACGCGCGCCGGGCGACGACCTGGACGGCAACCTGCTCGCCCTGTCCATCGACGCGGCTCGGGCCAAGGCGACGGTCGGCGAGATCTCGGCCGCCCTGGAACAGGCGTGGGGTCGGCACGCCGGCCAGATCCGTACCATTTCCGGCGTGTACCGGCACGAGGTCGGCGGGGCGCCGAACGTCGAGACCGCGCGGCGGCTGGTGGCCGAGTTCGCCGCCGAGGAGGGCCGGCAGCCGCGCATCCTTGTGGCGAAGATGGGCCAGGACGGGCACGACCGCGGCCAGAAGGTGATCGCCACGGCATTCGCCGACCTCGGCTTCGACGTCGATGTCGGCCCGCTGTTCCAGACGCCCGGTGAGGTCGCGCTGCAGGCTGTCGAGGCGGACGTGCACGTCATCGGCGTGAACTCGCTGGCCGCCGGGCACCTGACGCTGGTGCCGGCGCTGCGCCAGGGACTCGCCGATCTGGGCCGGCCGGACATCATGGTCGTCGTCGGCGGGGTCATCCCACCGCAGGACTACGACGCCCTGCGCGATGCCGGCGCCAGCGCGATCTTCGGCCCGGGCACCGTGATCCCGGACGCGGCGATCGACCTGCTGCGCGAGTTGGGCCGCCGACACGGCATGAACCTGTAGACCTGTGCGCATGGCGGGAACGATGGACGTCGGCGCCTACGCCGACGGCGTGCGGTCCGGCGACCGCGCGGTGCTGGCCAGGGCGATCACGCTGGTCGAGTCCACCCGGGCGGACCACCGGGCACTGGCACAGGAGCTGCTGGTCGAACTGCTGCCCTCATCCGGCGATGCCCACCGGATCGGCATCACCGGTGTCCCCGGTGTCGGCAAGTCGACGTTTATCGACGCGTTCGGCACCATGCTGACCGGCAGCGGCCACCGCGTCGCGGTGCTGGCCGTCGACCCGTCGTCCAACCGGACCGGCGGCAGCATCCTGGGTGACAAGACCCGCATGGCCAGGCTGGCGACCGACCCGGCCGCCTTCATCCGGCCGTCGCCGACGTCCGGCACGCTCGGCGGGGTCGCGCGGGCCACCCGGGAGACCATGGTCCTGATGGAGGCCGCAGGCTACGACATCCTCGTGGTCGAGACCGTCGGCGTCGGACAGTCCGAGATCGCGGTGGCCAACATGGTCGACTGCTTCCTGTACCTGGCGCTGGCCCGCACAGGTGACGCGCTGCAGGGCATCAAGAAGGGCGTGCTGGAACTCGCCGACGTGATCGCTGTGAACAAGGCCGACGGCGACCACGAGCGCGAGGCCAGGTCGGCTGCCCGGGAACTGGCAGGCGCACTGCGGCTGTTCCAGCAGGCCGACGCACCCTGGAAGACGCCCGTTCTGACGTGCAGCGGCCTGACCGGCGCCGGCCTGGACGACGTCTGGCAGAGCGTCGTCCGGCACAGCGAGGTGCTGCGCGAGGTCGGCGAATTCGACGAGCGGCGCAGACGCCAGCAGGTCGACTGGACGTGGACCATGGTCCGTGACGCGGTCCTGACCCGACTGCGGGACGCCCCAGCCGTGCGAACGATCGTGCCGGAGGTGGAACGGCAGGTCAGGGACGGTGAGCTGACGGCGACGCTGGCCGCCGAGCGCATCCTGGCCGCGTTCCGCGGTGACAATTCCTGAGACACTCTCCCCCAATCGGGCTTACTGCCTTCAGGCGACGGGTACACACTCGGTAACGTGGTCGGCGACGTGTGGTGGCCGGGCACGCCGAGGAGGCTCCAATGCGGGTGACCATCCGAGTGACACTCGGACTGCTGACGGCCCTGCTGGGCGCGGTCCTGCTGCTCGGCCTCGGTTCGGCCACCGCCGGTGCCGCGCCACGGCCGGTGGCGGCGGTCGTCACGGTGCAGCACGAGGCAGCCGCCGGCCCGACGACCACGGCACCGCCCACCACGGACTACAACAAGGGCCAGCAGCAGGCCGACGCCGCGCTCGCCAAGCGCAAGGTCATCATCGCGGTGGTCTGCATCGTCCTGCTGGTGATCGTGTACTTCGGCCGGAAGGCGAAGGGCAAGCACATCCTGCGCCTGAAGAACCTGCAGAACGCCAAGAGCTGACCCTGCCGGTTCCGTTTTTCCTGGCGCGCGGCGTGTGACGTCCGCAGACTCAAGTCTTCGGTCTGGCTGAACGCTGGTCACCGCTCGGCGCATCGTCGATACCGGCAACCGGATGATCACATGTCCGATCGAACGCGTATAGCTGAGTGCGGCAGTATGTGGTCAACAGGGAGACCGGTGCTTGGGTCGCCCGTCCCACGATGTGGTGAGTACCGGGGGACGGTGGCAGCCGCGCCGGATGTCGACCGGCTGTATTCCCGCGGCCGATTGCGGCTCTTGTGTGGCAGATGTAGTGAGGAGGACTGGCGTGACTGTGGTGGACGCGCGCCCGGACCTGCCCGAAGGCGCCGGGGCCGTCGGTTCCGCCGAGCTGACCGGGCAAGGTGTGCTGATCTCGGCCGACGGGGTCAGGATGTCCGGTGTGGACGACCTCGGTGCTGGGCGTGGACCGTCCTGGTTGGACGAGTGGCTCGCCGGCAACATCGGCGATCTCATCGCCTGGCGCCGGCACATCCACGCGCACCCGGAACTGTCCCGGCAGGAGTTCGCCACCACCGACCTGGTCGCCGGCATACTGCGCTCGGTCGGCCTGCGGCCCGTCGTACTGCCCGGCGGCACCGGCCTGATCTGCGACATCGGCGAAGGGGACACCTGTGTCGCCCTTCGGGCGGATCTGGACGCCCTCCCACTGACGGAGGCAACGGACCTCGACTTCAGCTCCACTGTGGACGGTACGTGTCACGCATGCGGACACGACGTGCACACGACGTCACTGCTCGGCGCGGCGCTCGCTCTGGCCAGCGCCCCGCAGCTGCCCGGCCGGGTGCGGGTCATCTTCCAGCCCGCCGAGGAGGCGACCCCCGGCGGCGCGTTGGACGTGATCGCCGCGGGCGGCCTGGACGGCGTCGAGCGGATCTTCGGCCTGCACTGCGACCCGCGATTGGAGGTCGGCCGCGTCGGCACGCGCATCGGCCCGATCACGGCAGCCGCTGACGTGCTGGAACTGCGCCTGACGTCTCCGGGTGGCCACACGTCCCGCCCGCACCTGACGGCCGACCTCGTGCACGCGCTGGGCACTGTCATCACCGGTCTGCCCAACCTGCTGTCCCGCCGCGTGGACCCCCGCTCCGGCACGATCCTGGTGTGGGGTGCGGTGCACGCGGGCGAGGCGGCCAACGCGGTCCCGCGGGACGGTGTGCTGCGGGGAACGCTGCGCACGAGCGACCCCGACACGTGGCACGAGCTGGAATCGCTGGTCGGCGGCCTGGTCGAGTCCCTGCTGGCACCGATCGGCGTCGGCTTCGAACTCGACCACAAGCGTGGCGTGCCGGTGGTCGTGAACGAGCGGGAGAGCACCGAGATCCTGCGCGCCGGCATCACGGCGGCGTTGGGAGAGGACGCGCTGGCCGGGACGAAGCAGTCGTCCGGCGGCGAGGACTTCGGCTGGTACCTGGAGCAGGTGCCCGGCTCGTTCGCCAGGTTGGGCGTGTGGTCGGGCGAGGGGCCGATGGGCGACATCCACCAGCCCACGTTCAACGCCGACGAGCGGGCGCTCCCGGCGGCCGTCCGGGTGCTCGTGCACGCGGCGCTGGCGTCGGACGCCCAGTAGCGGTCGGCCCGCCGTCTCGGGCCGACATGACCGGGCGCCGGCGCATGACGGTCACGCTCGCGCGCGTGCACATCAGGCCGTACCCGCGGTGCCGTGATGCGCGTTTTTCTCCTGGGCGACATCTGGGATTGCGGACACGCGGGGTAGATGTTCACGGCATCGGCCTACGTTGCCCGCCATGCCTGGTTGTGATTTCACTCGTCGGGATCTGCTGCGTTGGTCCGCTTACGCCGCTGCCGCTTCGGCCGCGGCGCCGTTGGTGTCCGTCGGTTCGGCGGCTGCCGCGCCCGGGGCCGTCACCCCGGTCAACCTCGAACTCGTCACCTTGGCCGAGGACCACGCCGTCATCACCTGGTACACCGGGACCGCGGGGACCGACGACGGGTTGGGCCGGATGGTGCCCGCCGCGGCCGATGGCGAGGTTCGCTACGGGACGCATCCCGCGCGGCTGAACCGGGTCGCCTACGGCATTTCGGGGCACACGCCGTACCACTACGTCGAGCTGACGCATCTCGAACCTGGGCAGACCTACTACTACCAGGCGTTCTCCTGCGGCAAGCCCGCCTCGCCCACTCCGTTCACCCTGATCGCGGGCAATGCCGTCGGGACGACGGACCACGGGCTGAGCAGCGGTGGACCTTACTCGTTCACCACTCCGCAGCCGCCGTCCGGCAGCTATCTCTTCTCGATCATCCTGTGCAACGACCTGCACATGGGCGAGACGCAGGCCGGGCTGGTCGGCGGGCAGCCCCAGTACATCGGGATCTCGCAGGTGCCCGGGCTGCCGCCGTACCCGGAGGTGATGCTTGAGTCGCTCGTGCACGACGTCGGCGCCTTCGACCCCGCGTACCTGCTGGCCGCCGGCGACATCTCCGCCGAAGCCGTGCCGACCGATCTGAGCCGGGCCGGACAGTTGCTCAACAGGTTCGGGACCTATCGCGAGGACTACTTCGTCGTGCGCGGCAACCACGACCGGGCACATGTGGGTGACGCGTACGCCGCCTGCCGTGTCGGGCAGTGGCAGGGCAACGACTGCTTCCACGACGCCTACTTCCCAGGGGACCAGCCGACCTACTTCTCCCGGGACCTGTCCGGCCTGCACGTCGTCGGCATCGACACCTACGACAAGGCCGGTGGCGGTGGCGACGCCGGTGGGATGTCGCCTGCGCAGCTGGAGTGGTTCCGGGCGGACCTCGCCGCCCACCGAGACCAGCCGACGCTCGTGTTCGGACACCACCCGCTGGTCGTGCAGGACTCCGCGTTCCCGATCACGGCCAGCAACTCGCTGGACGCCGCCCAGGCCGCCACCGTGCTGGACTGGTACGCCGCCACGCCCGGAGTGTTCCTGCACCACGCCGGGCACACCCACCGCAACCATCGCACCGTGAGCCCGGCCGCGCCGGGCGTCACGCTGCAGGAGGTGGCCGCCGCGAAGGAGTACCCGGGTGGCTTCTCGGTGCTGCGACTGCACACCAAGGGCTATGCGCTGAATTTTTACAAGTCAAAGAGCGAACTCGCACGTGAGTGGAGTGAGCGCAGCCGGCAGGAGATCCTCGGCTACTGGCCGCAGTTCGCGTTCGGCAACACCGTGTCGGACCGGAACACCGTCGTGCGGCACGACCTCTCCGGCCTGCGCAGGCCCAGCCGTGGCCACGGCCACGGGCGGGGCTGAAACCGGTCGATTCGGGGACCGGAACCGGCGGCAGGGTGGCGCCGGTTCGGTCGCTCGCCCGGCCGGAGCCATCGACGGTCGATCGGCGTCCGGTGGGCAGTCTGTGTCGGGCCGGCAGTCGGTGGCGGGCAGGCCGTCACGCCGCTTCGGCCCGTTCTCGCAGGGCCTCGCGCAGGCGGGTGCACAGTGCAGTGGGCTCGGCCAGGTCCTGTGCGTCCGCGCGGAGGACACGCCAGCCTCTGGCCCGCAGTTCCTCGTCGTTGACCCGTGCCCTCGGCTCGTCGCACTCGAGGGCCACCCGGGACTTCGGCCAGGCGAAGTCCAATCGGTGGCGCACGAGGCCGGAGCGGCCGCGGATCGGGTACTGGCAGGCCGGCCGGGGGAGGCCGGCGTCGGTGAGCACGAGCAGGAACGCGCTCTGCACCGGAGTCTCCGGCAGGCCCGTGGCCAGGGACAACACCGCGTACGCCTGTTTCGTGCCCCGGCGGTCGGGCCTGCGGGTCAGCCGGCGCGAGACGTCCTTCACGAAACCAGCCCTGTCCTCGCCGCGCTGCATGCGCAGCGCCTGGTCGACGCAGGCGAGGCCCATCCTGCGCGGCGCGACACACAGCACGTCGGCGATGGCCTGGGCGGGGACGAGCACGCGCAGACCGTCGACCACCGTGACGTCCCTGTCGGGCACGGTGCCCTGGTGCACGATCAGCCCACCACGGGATCTGGTGCGCCGGTCGTAGGGCACCCGGATGTGCACGGTGAACCCACCGGCCGCCGAGCAGCCGTGCAGCGCGGCCGCCGTCGGTCCGACGATCACGCCACCGGTCAGCAGTTGCGCGCCCGCGCATCTGGTGCGGAGGTCGTGGACACGGCGGGCGTCGAGCAGCACACCGCGGCCGAACCCGACGAGCTCGCGGGTCTCCACCGCTGTGCGCAGCCGATACTCGCCCACGGCCTCGCGGGCGTACTTGTACGTGTAGGCCCCGTGCAGTCCGCCGGCGCCGTCAGGAATGTCGATCACGCGTCCAGCCTGCGGCACCCGCGTGCGCCCCCGCACGGGTCAATCGCCGCCCTGTGGACAACTGCCCGACTGTGGACAACTCAGCCCATTCGACTTGACAGAACGATCAGGGTCCGATACCGCCGCACGGCCGCTGGCGCAGGTTCTCCACGTAGTCGGCGGGTGCACCCGCCGCTTCCGCCGCGTCGGCGACCACCCCGAGGTACCTGGCCGACGGCAGCCCGCCCTCGTACGCGTCCAGCACGTACAGCCAGGCCAGCACCGATCCCTCCAGTGTCTGCACGCGTAGCCGGAGCTTCTTGTGCAGGCCCAGCTCGGAGCCCTCCCAGGTGTCCAGCCGGTCCTCGTCCTCCGGGGTCATGTCGTAGAGCACGACGAAGACCTGCGAACCCCGGTCCTCGACGATCGTGGCGAGCGCACCTTCCCAGGTGAGGTCCTCGGCGCCGAACGTCAGACGCCAGCCGACGAGCCACCCCGTGCCCGCCATCGGCGAGTGGGGGGCTCGCTCCATCATCTGGGCCGGGTCCATGTTGGACCCGTACGCGGCGTAGAGCGGCACGGCAGACAGCCTAGCGACCTTCGCGATCACCCGGCGGAGCGTTGTGGCCTACCGGCGGGTTCGCCTCGCCACACCCGTCCTGTCCTGCCGGTTCACAGCCAGCTCACCCGGCCACGTACCGTGGTCACCGCATCATCGTGCACACATCAGGGAGACTTGCCGTCGTGACGCGGATCGTGATCATGGGTGGCGGCCCGGCGGGCTACGAGGCGGCTCTGGTAGCCGCCCAGCACGGCGCCGACGTGACCATCGTCGAACCGGAGGGCCTCGGCGGGGCGTGCGTCCTCTACGACTGCGTGCCCTCGAAGACGTTCATCGCGTCGGCGGGCGCGCGGTCCGCGTTCCGCGACGCCGACGAACTGGGCATCCGCACCGGCAACGCGGACGCCGATGTCGACCTGCCCGTCGTGCACGGCCGGGTGCGCGGTCTCGCACTGGCCCAGTCGGCCGACGTTCGGGCCCGGGTACTGCGCGAGGGCATCCGCGTCATCAACGGCTACGCCCGCTTCTCCGACGAGCACCCGGGCCTGGCCCGGCACGAGGTGACAGTCACCGGGAACGACGGCAGCACCGAGACCCTCGACGCGGACACCGTCCTGGTCGCCACCGGCGCCACCCCGCGCATCCTGCCCGGCGCCGAGCCCGACGGTGAGCGCATTCTCACCTGGCGGCAGATCTACGACCTGCCGGCGCTGCCCGAGCACCTCGTCGTCATCGGGTCCGGCGTGACCGGCGCCGAGTTCGCGTCCGCCTACACCGAAATGGGTGTGGATGTGACGTTGGTCTCCAGTCGGGACCGGGTGTTGCCGCACGAGGACGCCGACGCGGCCGCCGTGCTGGAGGACGTGTTCGCCGAACGCGGAACGACGCTGGCCAAGTACGCCCGCGCGGAGCGCGTCGTCCGCAAGGGCGACGGTGTCGTCGTGCAGTTGCAGGACGGCCGCACGATCGAGGCCAGCCATGCGCTGATGACGGTCGGGTCCGTACCCAACACCACGGACATCGGCCTGGACCGGGTCGGCATCGAGACCGGACCCGGTGGGTTCATCTCGGTCGACCGGGTGTCCCGGACCAGCGTCTCGGGCATCTACGCCGCCGGTGACTGCACCGGCGTCCTGATGCTGGCGTCGGTGGCGCAGATGCAGGGCCGGATCGCGATGTGGCACTCGCTGGGCGAGGGCGTCGCGCCGATCAAGCTCAAGACGGTGGCCGCCAACGTGTTCACCCACCCGGAGATCGCCAACGTCGGCATCAGCCAGCAGTCCATCGACTCCGGCGAGGTCCCGGCGCGCACGGTGATGCTGCCGCTGACCACGAACGCGCGCGCCAAGATGGAAGGTCTGCACCGCGGTTTCGTCAAGCTGTTCTGTCGCCCGGCGACGGGCGTGGTGATCGGCGGCGTCGTCGTCGCGCCGAACGCCAGCGAGCTGATCCTGCCGATCGCGCTCGCCGTACAGAATCAGCTCACCGTGGAACACCTCGCGCTCACGTTCTCCGTGTACCCGTCGCTGTCCGGGTCGATCACCGAGGCCGGCCGGCAGTTGATGCGGCACGACGACCTGGACTGAGAATCCGCGGCAACCTCCGTCGCCGGCCCGGCGTGTTGTGGTCGACCGGATCTCGCCGATCCACGCTCCGCCGTTCCTCGGCGGACCGGCGTCCGGCCTTGGAGGGATTGTCCTTGCTGTCGCGTCGTTATCTGGCCGCCGCCGTGCTCGCAACCGGCCTGGTCACCGCAGCGGTTCCTGCCTTCGCTGCGAGCCCCAACCCCACCAACCCCGCCAACCCGACCGCTGCCGCGCCCAGCCGGTCCGCGGCGCCCGCCAACCCGACGAGCACGACCGGTGCGGCACCGGAGAAGGTGATCAAGCTCCCCGACGGGAACCGGTGCGTCATCACCGTGGACAAGAGCGGGAAGCCGACCATCGTGCCCAAGGGGCGCGCTCAGATGAGCGCCGTCGACCGCGCCGAGTGCGAGAAGCTGATGTCGGTCCGGCTCACCAAGCCCTACCCCAAGGGTGCTCCGCAGACCGGCGGCGGTGGCATGGCCGCCGAGGTCAGCAGCTGGCGTTGATCGTCGGCCATGACACGATCAACGAGTAGGACCGGGTCGTGGCCGGTCGGGGTGGCGGTCGCGCTGTGCGCGGTCGCCACCGCGGTCACCGTGCTGGCCGGCTGCGGCAGTGGTCAGAACGTGCCGGTCAGCCCAGGAAAGCCGGAAACCACAACGGTTCTGGCGCCGACCGCCGGGTCCGGCGGCACGTCGTTGGCGAACGAGTCGACCAGGTCGCTCAGCGCGTTGCCGGCGTCCGTGCGGATTCCCAGCATCAACGCGACGTCCAGTCTGGTCGCGTTGGGCCAGAACGCGGACGGCACGGTGCAGGTGCCACCGGTGAGCACACCGATGCAGGCCGGTTGGTACGCGGGTAGTTCAGCTCCTGGCGAACCCGGACCCGCGGTGCTGCTCGGGCACGTCGACGGTGACAAGCAAATCGGCATCTTCTTCCGGCTGCACGAACTCAAGGCCGGCGACCAGGTGCTGATCACTCGGACGGACGGCTCGGTGCTGACGTTCAAGGTGACCAAAGTGGACAAGGTGGCGAAGAGCGCTTTCCCCACACAGTCCGTGTACGGGCCGACGAAGGATGCCGAACTCCGGCTGCTCACCTGTGGCGGGGCGTTCGACCACGCGGCACACAGCTATGTGGACAACGTGATCGTCTACGCGAAGCTCGTCACCTGATCCGGTCGGTCGATTCACCCTGACGTGGTGCCGGCACGACTGGCGGGACCTGGTTGGCGTTGCGAGCATGTGCCGATGCGGGTACGCGCTTGCTTCGTCACCGGTTCGGCGCTGGCTCTGTTGACCGTCCTCGCGGGGTGCGGCGGCGGCAGCAGTGACGCCGCTGCCGGCACGTCGGTCGTGCCGACATCGGCGGCAACCGTGACGACAGCAGCGCCGACGACCACCCGTGGCGCCGTCACCGGCACCCGCCCCGCCCCCACCAGCCGCGCCGCTGGTGGGGGCTCGGCGGCGGTGTCGGCGTCGTCG
>DASZXM010000756.1:0-1793 GCA_035546415.1 Pseudonocardiaceae bacterium | reverse complement strand
TCCCGCAGCGTCCCCACCTGTTCGCCGGCACGATCGCCGACAACCTCCGCTACGCCAGACCCGACGCCACCGACGCCGACCTGCGCCGCGCGCTCGCCACGGCCCAACTGGACATCGACCCGGACACCCCGAGCACGCAGCTGTCCGGCGGCCAGCGCCAACGGGTCACCATCGCCCGTGCCGTGCTCCGCCGCCCGCGGATCTACCTCCTCGACGACTGCACATCGGCGCTGGACGAGGACACCGAACGCCGCGTGTGGGCCGCCCTGCGCGCCGAGCCCGCCACGCTGGTCGCCGTCACGCACACCCTCGGCGACGCCGACCAGACCGTCGACCTGAGCGCATGAAGCGGCTGCTCGGGCTGCTGCGGCCGGTACGCACGCGCGTGGCCGCGATGGCCCTCCTCGGCCTGGCCAGCATCGTCCTGAGCGTCATCGGACCGGCCGTGCTGGGCCGTGCCACGGATCTGATCCTGGCCGGCGACCGCACCGGTCCGGCCCGCGTCCTGCTCGTCGCGCTGGCCGTCTACACCGTTTCCGGCGGCTGTTATGCCGCCCAGGGCCGGTTCACCACGGCCGTCACGCAACGCATCGCGTTCCGCCTCCGCGACCGGCTCGCCGCGAAGCTGGCACGCCTCCCGCTCGACCACGTCGACGCCCGACCCCGCGGGGAACTGCTCAGCCGCGCCACCAACGACGTCGACAACATCGTCCTCACACTCCAACAGACGATCGCGTCGGTCACCAACTCGTCCCTGCTGGTCGTCGGCACGCTGACCATGATGCTGTGGATCTCGCCGCTACTGGCCGGTGTCACGGTCGTTCTCGTCCCGGTGTCGGCCTGGCTCACGAAAGCGTTGGCGGCCAAGGCGAAGCGCGACTTTGCCGGCCAGTGGCGGGCCACCGGCGCGCTACAGGCCCACGTGGCGGAGCGCTACTCGGCGCACGTGCTCGCGACGCTGTACGGCCGCACCGACCTGGACACGTTCGACCGGCACAACGACGACCTGTACCGGGCGGGGCTGCGCGCGCAGGTCGTCAGCGGCCTCATCCAGCCCGCGATGGCATTGCTCGGCAACGTCAACTTCGTGGTCGTGGCCGTCATCGGCGGCCTGCGCGCCGCGTCGGGCGCGCTGTCCGTCGGTGACGTCCAGGCGCTGATCCAGTACAGCCGCCAGTTCACCGGACCGCTGGCCCAGTTGACCAACGTCGCCGGCATCCTGCAGTCCGGCATCGCGTCGGCCGAACGCGTCTTCGAGATCCTCGACGCGCCGGAGGAGACACCGGAACCGCCGGGGGAGGCGTTCAGCGCCGGGGAGGTCTGCTTCGAGGACGTCAGCTTCGGCTACCGCCCCGGCCGGCCGGTGATCGACAACCTGTCGCTGCACGTGCCACCCGGCCGGACGGTCGCCGTCGTCGGGCCGACCGGCGCCGGCAAGACCACGCTGGTCAACCTGCTGATGCGGTTCTACGAACCGGACAGCGGCCGGATCACCATCGACGGCGTCGACATCGCCACCATGTCCCGCGACCGGCTGCGCTCCCGCATCGGCATGGTTTTGCAGGACACGTGGCTGTTCACCGGCACGGTCGCCGACAACATCGCCTACGGCGACACGTCCGCGAGCCGCGACCGGATCGTGGCCGCCGCCCGGGCCGCCCACGCCGACCGGTTCATCCGCGCCCTCCCCGACGGCTACGACACGGTCATCGGCGAGCACGGCACCGAACTCAGCGCGGGGGAGCGGCAGTTGATCACGATCGCCAGGGCGTTCCTCGCGGACCCGGTGATCT
>DASZXM010000755.1:0-5284 GCA_035546415.1 Pseudonocardiaceae bacterium | reverse complement strand
ATGTCGGCCCGCAGCAGCACGGTCGGGCCGCTGCCGTTGCGCAGCACGCCGACGACACCGGTGCCGCCGACACCGGACGTCACGTCGGCGCCCAGCGCGGCCAGGCGTCGCGCGACAACGGCCGACGTGCGCTGCTCCGCGAAGCTCAGCTCGGGATGCGCGTGCAGGTCCCGGTACAGGGTGGCGAGATCGGGCCGGATGTCGGCCAGTCCGGTCAGGACCGCGCGTACGCGTTCACCCATCGCGAAACCTCCACCCGTCGACGCGGACAAGTTGATCACCAGGCTACGCCTGTGGACGTAGTGACCGGCTGAACACTTCGCGTCGCCGCAGGCCCTGCCGTACACCGGAACGGGTAGGCGGAGATACGAACTGCAACCGATGCGACCGGTTTGGGGTTCTACATAGCGTGAACGCGCAAACCGAACCCAACCCGACCGTAATGGTGGCCCACTATGCACAGGTCCATCGTCATCTCGCGCGCCATCGTCCTGGCGGGCGGAGTCGTCCAACTCGTCCTCGGCCTGCTCTTCTGGTCCGGCACGGCGAAAGCACTCGAGCCGGTACACATGGCCATCGGCACGATCGTCGTGGTGAGCCTGATCGTCCTGGCCGCCATGGCGCTGAAAGCCGGTGCGCCGAAACCGCTCGGCGTGCTCGCCATTGTGTGGGCCCTGGTGGTGCTCGCCGTGGGCGCCAGCCAGAAAGGCATTCTCACCGGTTCGCTGCACTGGGTCGTCCAGGTGATCCACCTGTTGCTCGGCATCGGCGCGATGGGCCTGGCCAGCATCGTGGCCGCCCGGGTGCTGCCGGCGAAGGCGAAGGTCGACTGGGCCCAGCCGGACCCGGCAGAACGGTGAGCGGCACTGCGCTCACCCTGGCGCGGGTGGAGTTCGCGGTCACGGCGTGCGTGCATTTCCTGTTTGCCGCGCTCACCCTCGGACTGCTGCCGGTGGTCGTGTATTTCCAGACCAGATGGGTGCACACCGGACGGCCGGTGTTCGAACGGCTGACGCGATTCTGGGGCAATGTCTACGTCATCAACTATGCGGTGGGCATCGCCACCGGACTGGTGATGGAATTCCAGTTCGGCCTGAACTGGAGCGGCCTGACCGGTTTCGCGGGAAACGTGTTCGGCGCGCCGATGGCCCTGGAGACCATCGTCGCGTTCTTCGTCGAGTCCACGTTTCTCGGCCTGTGGATCCTGGGCTGGGGCCGGCTGCCCAAAGCGGTGCACCTGGCCCTGATCTGGCTGATCACGCTGTCGGCATACGCGTCGGCCTTCTGGGTGATGCTGGCGAACGGCTTCCTGCAACACCCGGTCGGCTACGCGCTGCGCGGCGGTGCCGTCGTGCTGACCGACTGGGGTGCCCTGCTGACCAACCCGGGTGCCCTGGACGGCCTGGCCCACCTGCTGGCCGGCGCGCTGACCACCGGTGGCGTGGTGATCGCCGGTATCAGCGCGTACCACTGGGCCCGTCGCACGAAGGAGCGCGAGTTCTTCGGCCGGTCGCTGTACACCGGCCTGACGGTCGCGGCGGTCGGATCGGTGGCCACGGTCGCGCTCGGCTTCACCCAACTCGGCTACCTGCGGTCCGACCAGCCGGCGAAGCTGGCCACGATCAACGGCAACGCGCCGGATCTGGCAACGGCCGAGGCGGCGATGCGCGCCGCCCACGGCCCCGGCGACTACGCGCCCCCGTCGGCCATCGCCCCGCTGTACACGGTGATGCTGGCGATCGGTGTGGCGCTGGCGGTCGTCACGATCGGCGCACTGGCGTTCCGCGGCCGCCTGCCCGCGTCCCGACAGGCCCTGTGGGCGCTGGTCGCGGTGATCCCGCTGCCGTACGTGGCGCTGATCATGGGCTGGCTGGTCCGCGAACTGGGCCGCCAACCGTGGGTCGTGTACGGCGTGGAGCGTACGTCGGCGGCGGGCAGCCAGGTCAGCACGCCGACGATCCTGGCGTCGCTACTGATCTTCACGGCGATCTACGCGGCCCTGGCCGTCCTGGACTACGCCCTGATCGCCCGAGCAGCCCGCCGAGGCCCCACGGCGCTGCTGTTCGGCGAACAACCCGACGCAAAGCCGGTACCAGCATGACCACCGGCGTCCACCACGACGATGTGGCCGCAGCCCCCGCACCCGCCCGACCACCCGCGCCAACCGGCCGCAACGCGCGCCGACCCCGCCGACCGCACGGTGTGGCTCGCACGCCTTTCACCAGGGCTCGGTCTCTCACCAGGCTCGACGTCCAGGAAGCCCGAGTGCTCACCGGCCGGCCGGCTACCGCCAGGAGTGTCCCGATGTCCACTCCCCGAACTGACTAGGAGGCAAGTGTGCAGACGACGTTCTGGTTGGTGGTGCTCGGTGTGTTCCTGGCCGGTTATCTCGTTCTGGAGGGTGCCGACTTCGGTGCCGGCGTCTTCCTTGCCGTGCACGGCCGCCGCGACGAGGCCGGCCGCGACCTGACCGTTCGGGCGATCGCGCCGTTCTTCCTCGCCAACGAGGTGTGGCTGGTGGCCGCCATCGGCGTCGTCGTCGGCGCGTTTCCGGCGTTGGACTCCACCGTCGTGGCCCGGCTGTATCCGGCGTTCGGCCTGATCCTGGTGGCCTGGCTGGTGCGCGACGCGGGCCTCTGGTTCCGGCGGCAGGGCGGCGCCGCCTGGCGGTGGCGGTGGGACGTCGCCATCGCCGTGGCCAGTGCTCTGCTGCCGTTCGGGTGGGGTGCCGTGATCGGCGACATCGCCGCGCCCGGCGGTGCCGTGTTCGGGCTCGGTCCCGTCCTGTGCGGCCTGGCGCTCGCCGGCTTCTGCGTCCTGCACGGCACGGCCTACCTCGGCGTGCGTCTCGGCCCCACGGTCGGGCAGCAGCGCATCGGCATCGTGTTGTCGCTCCCGGTGTGTGGCGCCGTCGTACTGGCGGGCGTCGTGCTGGCCATGACCGGGGTGCACTGGCCGCTGTGGGTCCTCGGTGCCGCCATGGTCGTCGTCGCGCTGGCCATCCGGTTCACCGGCGCGCTGATCGGCACGTCCGCCGTGCTGCTTGGCGTGGTGCCACTGGCCGTGCTGCCCGGTTTCCCCGCTGTGCCAACAGACACGGCGACGCTCGGAGTCATGACGCCACTGTTCCTCGCCGCCCTGCCGGTGATGATCGCCGGCCAGGCCGGGATGTGGTGGCTGAACAGGCGCACGGCCGGCGCCGGGAGCTACTTCTGATGGCCACGGTGACGGTCGCCGCCCGTGCCGTAGGACCGGTGACCCCGCTCGAAGACCCGGCGGCTCCCCGTGTCGCGCTTGCCGCTGGTGGTGTCGGCGGCTGCGGGTGTGGTCGTGGGGAGGTACGTCTGATGGCCGCTGTGACGGTTGCCGCTTCTGCCGAACCACGGGTGACCCGCTCGAAGTCCCGGCGGCCACCCGTGCCGCGCGTGGCACGCCTGCCGCTGGCCCTGTCCGCCACCGCGGGCGTCGTCGCCGGGGTCGCCGTGCTGGCGCAGGCCAACGTGCTGGCGGCCATGTTCGCGGCTGTGTTCGCACGGCGTCCGGTGTCGGTCTGGACGTTGGTCGCACTGCTGGCCGTCATCGCGCTCCGGGCGGGGGCCACCTGGCTGTTCGGCGCGCTGGGGCAGCGTGCCGCCGCCACCGTGAGCCGGACGCTGCGCACCGAGCTGCTCGCGCACGTCGACCGGCTCGGGCCGGGCTGGCTGGCGAGCCGGCCGACCGGGCAGCTGACCACCCTGGTCACCCGAGGGTTGGACGCCATCGACCCGTACGTCCGCGACTACCTGCCGCAGCTCGCCGTCGCCACCGTGCTGCCGGTCGCCGTGCTGGTCCAGTTGGCCGTGGCCGACCCGGTGTCCGCCGTCATCGTGGCCGTCACGCTGCCGCTCGTGCCGCTGTTCGCCGCGCTGGCCGGCGTCCGGGCGAAGAGCGCGGCGGCCACGCAGTGGGCCGGGCTGTCGAGGCTGGGCGGTCACTTCCTGGACGCCGTCAACGGGCTGCCCACACTGTTGTTGTTCGGTCGGGCGAAGGCCCACGCGGCCGTCGTGCGGCGGTTGGCGGCCGAGCACCACCGGGCCACCGTGCGCACACTGCGGATCGCCTTCCTGTCCGCGCTGGTGCTCGAACTGGTGGCCGCGCTGTCGGTCGCGCTGGTCGCCGTGCCGGTAGCGCTGCGGCTGCTGGACGGCACGTTCGACCTGCGGACCGCACTGCTCGTCCTGATGGTGGTGCCGGAGGCCTACCTGCCGCTCCGCGTTGCGGGGCAACGGTTCCACGCCGCCACCGAGGCGCTCGCCGTGTCCGCGGAAGTGTCCGACCTGCTGGCCACCCCGGTGCCCGACCGGCCCGCCGGCACCGCGCCGCTGCCGGCCGACCGAGCCCTGCCGGTCGGCCTGACCCACGTCACCTTCGGCCATCCCGGTCGGCCGCCCGTGCTGTGCGACGCCGAGCTGTCCGCCGCGCCGGGGGAGTGGCTGGCGATCGCGGGCCCGAGCGGGTCCGGCAAGAGCACGGTGTTCGCGCTGCTCCTCGGCCTGCTGACACCGCACGCCGGAGCCGCCCGGATCGCCGACCAGGACGTGTCCACAGTAGACACACTGGTGCTGCGCACCCGGATGGCGTGGCTGCCGCAGCGGCCGCACATGTTCGGTGGCGACAACATCCGGCTCGGCTCGCCGGACGCCACCGACCGGGAGGTGCGCGCAGCCGCCGAGTCGGTGTGCGCCGGCGAGTTCGTCGACCGCGACGGTCGCACGCTGTCCAGCGGCCAGCGGCAGCGGGTCGCACTCGCCCGGCTGGTGCTGCGTGTACGGCAGACCGGGCCGGCCGTCGTGCTGCTCGACGAGCCGACGGCCGGACTGGACCTGGCCACCGAGGCCACTGTGCTGACGGCACTGCGCCGCGAACTGGCCGGTCGCACCGTGCTGGTCGCCACACACCGGCCCGCCGTGCTGGCCGCGGCCGACCGCGTGCTGGCTCTGCGCGATGGCAGGTTCCAGGAGGTGGTGACGTGATCCGGCTGGTCGGCGTCCGGGCGTTGCTCGTCGCCGTGCTGGCGGCCGTGCTCGCGGACCTGGCCGGCATCGGCTTGGTCGGCCTCGCGACGTGGCTGCTGGTCCGGGCCGCGAAACGGCCGCCCTTGGAGGCGTTGTCGCTGGGCATCGCCGGCGTGCGGGCGGCCGCGATGGTGCGCGGTATGGCCCGCTACGGCGAGCGCCTGACCGGCCACGACGCCGCCCTCGGGGCCTTGGCCACCCTGCGCGGCAGAGTGTTCCGGGCGTTGGCC
>DASZXM010000754.1:0-7555 GCA_035546415.1 Pseudonocardiaceae bacterium | reverse complement strand
TGGTTCTGGATCTTGCAGTTGTCCCCGAGGCGCACACCGATCCCGATGTAGGCGCCACGCCCGATGACACAGTGCGCGCCGATGCTGGCCTTCTCGCGAACCTGCGCGAGGTGCCACACCTTGCTCCCGTCACCGATCGAGGCACTGTCCGCCACGTCGGCACCGTCGGCGATGAACGACATCTGTCTTAGCTCCCCGTGGGCTGTAGGTGTCGGTACAGGTCGTCGAACCGGGCGGCGATCTCGGCTTCGCCGAACCGCGGCAGCACGGTCGCGCGGATCTTCTCGGCCGGCACGCCGGCGAACCGGTCGGCCGCGACACGCACGGCGGCGGCGTAGGCCGCCGGGTCGTCGTCGTCGGTGACCAGCACGCCGTTGTCGGCGGTCACGTAGTCCAGGCTGCCCAGCGCCGGCAGCACCACGGGCCGGCCGCAGGCCAGCGCCTCGGCCGCGGAGACCAGGAACGTCTCGCCCCTGGTGGGCAGCAGGAACAGGTTGGCGGCCCGCATGTACTCGGCCACCTGGTGCAGCGGCACCACGCCGGTCAGTTCGACCAGGTCGCCGATGCCGGCGTCGGCGGCCTGCTTGGCGGTGTCGTCGCGCAGCGCGCCGTCGCCGACCCAGGTCAGCCTGGCCCGCGTACCGGACCGCACCAGTTCGGCCAGCGTCCGGACCGCCAGTCCCGGCCGTTTGCCGGGGATCATCCCGCCGACGGCGACCAGTTTCAGCGGTTCCCAGTCCGGTTGCGGTGCGCACTCGAAGTCGTCGGCGACCACGTTGGGCACAACGTCGATGGCGCCGTGCCGGACGAACGGCCGCAGCAGTTCGCAGAACGCCGTCGACACGGCCGTGACCCGCCTGGGCAGCCGCATCAGCCGCCGGGCGATGGCCACGGCACGGCCGGGCGACGCGGTGTTGAGCGCGCTCCAGTGTTCGGTGTGCACCCACTTGCGGGACACCGCCGGGTAGAGCGGGGCGAGCACGAGGATGGAGGAGAACGCCATGCTGTGCACGACGTCCCGGCCAGCCGCGAGCCGGCGCAGGGCGCGGAGGCTGCGCAGGGCGGCCAGCGGGCGCTTCGGGTTGAACGGCAGCCGCGTGACGGTCAGCCCGCAGTACTCGCCGGTGACCGGCCCGGCCGTGCCATTCCGCACGGCGTGGACGACGTGTACGTCGTGGTTGCGGGCGATGGCCTTGGCGTGCGCGACGCTGAACGGCGCGACACCGGGTCTCTCCGGGCTCGGGAACCAGGTCGTGACGACGAGGACACGCACGTCAGGCCCTGCCGATCACCCGGTAGACGACGCCGGGCCAGCGGTCGGCCGAGCTGACCCGCCTGCCGTCCACGAATGTCGTGACCCCCGGCAGGTCGTCCGGGGACAGATCGGCGTACTCGCGGTGGTCGGCCTGCACGACGGCCGCGTCCACCGGCTCACCGAGGTGGTACGGGGAGAAACCGAGCTTGTCCAGTTCCTCGTCGCTGTAGAGCGGGTCGTGCACCAGGGGCGTGGCGCCCCGCGCGCGCAACGCGCCGACGGTGTCGAACACGCCGGAGAACGCCGTCTCCTTCACCCCGCCCCGGTAGGCGGCGCCGAGTACGACCACCCGGGCGCCGGTCAGGTCGCCGTGCGCGCCCTCCAGCAGGCCGATGGTGTACTCGGGCATGCCGGCGTTGGCGGCCCGTGCCGCCCGCACGACGGTCGCGTCGGGATCGTTCCACAGGTACAGCCGCGGGTAGACCGGGATGCAGTGGCCGCCGACGGCGATGCCGGGCTGGTGGATGTGGCTGTAGGGCTGCGAGTTGGACGCCTCGATCACCTGGTAGACGTCGATGCCGGCGGTCGCGGCGAAGCGGGCGAACTGGTTGGCCAGCCCGATGTTGACGTCCCGGTACGTGGTTTCGGCCAGTTTGGCCAGCTCGGCCGCTTCCGCCGACCCGAGGTCCCACACGCCGTTGGGACGGGCCAGGTCGGGGCGCTCGTCGAACTCCAGCACGGCCTCGTAGAACGCGACGGCGCGCTCGGCGCCGGCCGGCGACAGGCCGCCGATCAGCTTCGGGTACTTGCGCAGGTCGGCGAACACCCGCCCGGTGAGCACCCGCTCCGGGGAGAACACCAGGTGGAAGTCGGTGCCCTCGGCCAACCCGGAGCCCTTCTCCAGCATCGGCTTCCAGCGGTCCCGCGTGGTACCGACGGGCAGCGTCGTCTCGTAGGACACCAACGTGTCCGGTGTCAGGTGCCTGGCCAACTCCTCGGTGGCCGCGTCCAGCCAGGCGAAGTCCGGCCGCGCGTCGCTGTCCACGAACAGCGGCACGACCAGCACGACGGCGTCGGCACCGGGGATCGCGTCGGCATAGTCGGTGGTGGCGCGCAGCGCGCCCGACGGCACCAGTTCGGCGAGCCGTTCGGCCAGGTGTGCCTCGCCGGGGAACGGCTCGACGGCCCGGTTGACCAGGTCGACGACCTCGGGGTTCACGTCGACGCCGACGACTGTGTGCCCCCTGCTGGCGAACTGCACGGCCAGCGGAAGCCCGATCTTTCCGAGTGCGACGACAGCAATCCTCACCAGTGGGTCCTCTTCCGTGCGGGAGCGCTTGACGGCGCCGACGAATCTAACGTGCGCGCGTTCGCGGCCTCGACGCGGGCGTGCCGTGCGGCGTCGAGGCCGGGACCGGGCGTCAGCCACCCAGGACTTCGGCCAGCCGCCTGGTCAGATAGCGGCGTTCGGCGTCGGTCGGTGCCAGTTCCAGCGCGTCCCGGTACGCGGTCTCGGCCTCGGCCGTGCGGCCCATCCTGCGCAGCAGGTCGGCGCGGGTGGCCGGGAGCAGGTGGTAGCCGGCCAGGGCACCGGTGTCGGCCAGCGTGTCCACCAGCGCCAGCCCGGCTGCCGGCCCGTCCGCCATGGCCACGGCGACCGCGCGGTTCAGCTCCACCACCGGGGACGGCGTCAGCTTCGCCATCTCCCCGTACAACAGTGCGATCTGCCGCCAGTCGGTGTCACCGGCGGTCGCCGCCGTGCAGTGGCACGCCGAGATGGCCGCCTGCAACTGGTACGGCCCGACCTGGTGGCGGGCGATCGCCGCGTCCAGCACCCGGACACCCTCGTCGATCTCGGCCCGGTCCCACGTCGAGCGGTCCTGGTCCTCCAGGGTCACCAGGTCGCCTGCCGCGTCGGTGCGGGCGGCACGGCGGGAGTCGTGCAGCAGCATCAGCGCGAGCAGGCCCAGTGCCTCCGGCTCGTCCGGCATCAGTTCGGCCAGTACCCGGGCCAACCGGATCGCCTCGGCCGTGAGGCCCTGCCGGATCAGGTCGGCGCCCGCGCTGGCCGAGTAGCCCTCGTTGAACAGCAGGTACAGCACGCCCAGCACCGCCGACGTGCGTTCGGGCAGCAGGTGCGCGGCCGGCACCCGGTACGGGATGCGGGCGTTGCGGATCTTCCGTTTGGCACGCACCAGCCGCTGTGCCATCGTCTGCTCGGGCACCAGGAACGCCCGGGCGATCTCGGTCGTCGTCAGGCCGGCGAGCGTGCGCAGCGTCAGTGCCACGCGCGCCTCCAGGGACAGCGCGGGGTGGCAGCACGTGAACATCAGCCGCAGCCGGTCGTCCGGCACCGTCTCGTCGTCCCGCACCGGCGGCTCCTCGTCGGTGTCCAGCACGGGCGCGATCTCGCGCAGCCGCGTCTGCTCGACCGTGCCGCGCCGCAGCCTGTCCAGCGCGCGGTTGCGGGCCGTGGTGGTGAGCCACGCCCCGGGACGGCGCGGCACGCCGTCCCGGGTCCACGTGGCCAGGGCCTGGGTGAACGCTTCCTGCGCGCACTCCTCGGCGAGGTCCCAGTCCCCGGTGTAGCGGATCAGGGTGGCCACCACCCGGCCCCACTCGGACCGGAACGCCTCGTCGACGGCTTCCTGGACCGTGTCCGCCACTAGTCCTCCCAGAAGGGCTGCAACTCCATCGCGCCGACGCGGGCGAGCGGGTGCTTCGACGCGACCTCGATGGCTTCGGCCAGGTCGACGCAGTCGAGAATGTCGTAGCCGGCCAGGAGTTCCTTGGTCTCGGCGTACGGGCCGTCGGAGACGAGGACGTCGCCGTCCCGGTTGCGCACGACGGTCGCGTCGGTGGGGGAGGCGAGCCGCTCGCCTTCCAGCCGCACGCCACGCGCGTCCATCTCGGCGACCCACTCGTCGATCGTGTAGCCGCCGGGGGAGGGTTCGGCTGTCGGGTCGAAGCAGACCCACATCATGTACCTCACGGGTCAGTCCTCCTCCGGGAACGGGCGGATCTCCACGAAACCGGCCGCCGACGGATGGCCGCCGGCAACCTCGATGGCCTGGTCCAGGTCCTCGCACTCGATGATGCCGAAGCCACCGACGTGTTCCTTCGTGTCCGCGTACGGGCCGTCGGTGACCAGCAGTTCGCCGCCCCGCACCCGCACGGTGACGGACTCGGACGCCGGCCGCAGCCGGGCGCCGCGGTGGTGGATGCCGGCCTCCTCGGTCTTCCGCAGCCAGGCCAGCAGCGGCGGGTAGGCGTTCAGTTCGGGCGGTCCGAGACTCGGGTCGCCGTCGGCCAGCAGCAGCATGTACTTCATGGGTTCCTCCCTCGTGGACCGATTGTCACCCTGTCGACTCGTCATGCTGTCGACGCACGCGGCCGCCGCGATCGACGCCCGGGTCGCCGCTTGTGCCACCAACGGGTCCACTCGGCCGCCAGCCTGCCCATCTGTCCGTCGATCTCCCGGTCACACACCTGTGCGGTCGGTATGTACACGGTGTCCTCCTTCGTCGTCGTCCTACCCCCACGACGCGGCGGGCGCGCGAAATCGACACCGGTCTTGTCCCCCGTCGATACTGTTGATTTCATAGTTTTTCGACGGACCATCCGGGAGCCGACGTGACCGAGCTGACCAGCTTCACCGCACGCACGGTGCTCGCGCCACTGGACGACACCAGCAGGTCGGCGGCTGTGCTGCGCAGGCTCACGCAGGCGATCCGGATGGGCCTGATCTCCGACGGTGAGCAGTTGCCCAGCGAGAACCAGTTGGCCGGCAGCCTCGGCGTCTCCACGGTGACACTGCGGGAGGCGCTGGCCGCGCTGCGCGAGCAGGGCCTGGTCGAGACCCGGCGCGGCAGGGGCGGCGGCACGTTCGTGGTCACGCCCGCCGAGCACCTGCCGGAGGAGTTGGCCGATCGCCTCGGCGCGTTCTCCCCGCAGCAATTGCGCGACATCGGGGACATCAGAGCGGCGATCGCGGGTTCGGCGGCGCGGTTGGCGGCCGAGCGCGCGCTGCCCGCCGAGCAGGCCCGGTTGCGGGAGCAGTGGGCGATCCTGCGGGACGCGCCGTCGGTGGGCGACCGGCGGCGGGCGGACACGCGGCTGCGCGTAGAGGTCGCGGCGGCGGCCCAGTCGCCGCGGCTGGCGCAGGGGACGATCCGGCTGATCGCCGAGGTCGGTGACCTGTTGTGGTTGCCGGAGCAGGCCGCCGTATCGGTCGACGACTGGGCGGCGCTGCTGGACGCGATCGGCGCGCGGCGCGCGAAGAAAGCCCGTGACCTGGCCGAACAGCACGTGGCCGCGGAGACGGCGCGGCTGGTGGATCTGCGGCTGCGGGTGGCAGAGCCGTGAGCAGGCGGCGGCGTGGCAGCGAGATCGGCGGGCCGATTCTGGCGCGCGTCGTCGGGGAGATCGAGGACGTGTTCGCCTCGGTGGAGCGGATCGGCAGGCTCACCGCGGACATCCTGCGCACCGGCCACACGCTGCGTGACCTCAGGCCGCTGTACCCGCTGGTCGCCGAGATCCTGGCGCGGCACGACGGCCTGACCGTCGGTGCCGGCGCGATCCTGGCGCCGGGCGTGCTGTCCGACGCGCCGCGTTGGCTGGAGTGGTGGCGGTTCTCGCCGGGCGCGGCGCCGGACCGCCTGCGGGTGAACCTGGACCCTCGGTCGTTCGACTACTTCGACTACACCACGGCCGAGTGGTACACGGTGCCGGAGCGGGAGGGGCACCGCTGGGTCGCCGGACCGTACGTGGACTGCCTGTGCACCAACGAGTACACGTTCACGCTGGCGGTGCCGATCCGTCTGGACGGCGTGTTCGTCGGTGTGGCCGGTGCCGACGTGCTGGCCGCGCACGTGGAGACCGAGGTGTTGCCGGAACTGTGCCGGCTGGGCCGGGCCGCCGTACTGGCCACGGCGGACGGCCGGGTGATCGCGTCGAACACGTCCACGTGGTCGTCGGGTCGATTGCTGCCGGCCGGTTTCGTGCCCGGGGGCACCGGCAGACCCGTGCCGTGGTCCGTGGTGGCGGTCGACGACCTGTAGCGGACGGTGGCGGGCGTGTCCTGATCGTGACACGCGTGTAGCGTGCTTTAACCTATGTTTTTATAGCCTTAAGCCTGTCCGGCGACGATGGCGACGAGAGGGGCAGCGCGATGCGGAGCAGGAGCATTCTGTTCGCCCTGGTGGGCGCGGCCGTGCTGGTGGCCGCCGGCTGTGGTGGCAGCGGCAGCGGCGGGTCGGGCAGCTCCGAGGGCAAGCCGCCGAGCATCCCGATGGCCCGGTCGATCGGTGCCGGCGAGGGCGAGCTGAACATCATCGCGTGGGCCGGCTACGCCGAGAACGGCTCCAACGACAAGACCGTCGACTGGGTGAATCCGTTCACCGCGCAGACCGGTTGCAAGGTGAACGTCAAGGTCGCCAACACGTCCGACGAGATGGTCACGCTGATGAAGACCGGCCAGTACGACGGCGTGTCCGCGTCCGGCGACGCGACGCTGCGGCTGATCTACGGCGGCCAGGTCGCCCCGGTCGACACCAAGCTGGTGCCCAACTACGCGACCGTGTCGGACTTCCTGAAGAACAAGGCGTGGAACTCGGTCGGCGGCCAGATGTACGGCATCCCGCACGGTTGGGGCGCGAACGTCCTGATGTACAACCCGAAGGTCGTCACGACGGCACCCACGTCGTGGAGCACCGTGTTCGGCGCGAACACCCCCTACAGCGGCAAGATCACCGCGTACGACTCGCCGATCTACATCGCCGACGCCGCCCTGTACCTGATGAGCGCGCGGCCCGACCTCAGGATCACCAATCCGTACGCGCTGGACTCGAAGCAGTTCGCCGCCGCCGTCGACGTGCTCAAGACGCTGAAGCAGCACTGGAGCCGGCCATGGGCGGCCTACACCGACGAGGTGCAGGACTTCGAGAGCGGCGCGTCGGTCATCGGCACCGCTTGGCAGATCAACGCCAACACCATCAACGGCGACGGCAAGATCAAGGTCGACACCGTGACCCCGAAGGAGGGCGTCACCGGCTGGTCGGACACCTGGATGATCGCCGCCAAGGCCGCGCACCCCAACTGCATGTACAGGTGGATGAACTACATCATCTCGCCGAAGGTGAACGCGCAGGTCGCCCAGTGGTTCGGTGAGGCACCCGCGCAGACGCTGTCCTGCAGGCTCACGGCGGCCGGCTTCTGCGACCAGTACCACGCGCTGGACGCCGCGTACGCGTCGAAGATCCACTACTGGACGACGCCGACCACGAAGTGCCTGGACGGCCG
>DASZXM010000753.1:0-4904 GCA_035546415.1 Pseudonocardiaceae bacterium | reverse complement strand
CAGGCGTGGTCGCCGCAGCAAGGGGTTTACTTCGGCGGCAACGGCGTGTCCTGGTCGCTGTCCTGCGAGATGTTCTTCTACCTGCTCTTCCCGTTCGTCATCGGACCGCTGCGCAGGCTGCGGGCGCGTGGCCTGGCGACGGTGGCCGGTGTCACGGTGGCCGCGCTCGTCGTCGCACCGCTGTTGGCCGACGCGCTCGGCGCGTCCGCACCGACGAGTTACTGGCTGTTCTTCATCTTTCCGCCCTACCGGTTCGGCGAGTTCCTGCTCGGAATGGTGCTGGCGCGCGCGATGCTGCTCGGCCACCGGGTGGTCCGGCCGGGTCGCAGCGCGCTCGTGGCTGTGACGGCGCTGGCGATGATCCTGGTGCTGCTCACCGCGTTCACGACGCACACCGGATCGGCCGTCGCCCGGCCGTGGGTCGCGCTGCTGGCACTGCCGCCGTTCGCGGTGCTGCTGGCCGCCGGTGCCACGAGCGACCTCGCCCACCGGTGGACCGGGCTGAACTCGTGGCTGCCGGTGCGATTGGGCGAGTGGTCGTTCGCGCTCTACCTGGTGCACAAACCACTGCTACTGGCCACGGTCGCGCTGGGCTGGTGGAGCGCCACCGGCGGGCTGACCGGGCTCGCGGTGTTCGTGCTGCTGGCGCTCGCGCTGGCCGCCGCCCTGCACCACGGCGCGGAGAAACCCATCGAACGGTACCTGCGGCGCTGGCCGGTGGGTGTCCCCCGAGGTCAAGCACTGGTGGACGGGTTGTCCCGAACCGGACAGACAACCACCCAGGCGGCCGAACCGGTGGGTGCCGGGTCTTGACCCCTTCTCGGACGACTCGCTAGAACGAGACGTTTCCGGCGCGAGGGAGGGCCGACATGGCCGCAGGTGCCATCGGACGACGTGGGTTCCTCGGCGGCACGGCGGCCGCCGCGATGCTCGGCATGACGGGCACGGCGGCGGCAGCCGCGACCAGCACCGAAAAGCCCGTCGCGACCGGCAAGGCAGGCGCGAGCGACGTGCACCGCCACCGCCGGGTCCGGCTGGGTCTGAACTACACGCCCAGCAAGCACTGGTGGTACAGCTGGTCGGACTGGGACGCCCCGTCCATCGACGCCGACCTGCGCGACATCCGCGCCATCGGCATGGACCACATCCGGATCATGGCGTTGTGGCCGGAGCTGCAGCCCAATCGGACGTCCGTGCGCGGTGAGATGGTCGAGCGGGTCGGCACGCTGCTGGACCTGGCCGGCCGGCACGGCCTGGACGTCGAGGTGACCGTGCTGGACGGCGCGGTCAGCGGCTTCCTCTTCGTGCCGCCGTGGCTGCTGAACAACGGTACGGGCGCGCTGACCAACATCTACACCGACGCGAACGCGATCGCCGCGCAGCGGGCCCTGTTCGCGGCGCTGGGCAAGGGCATCGGCCGGCATCCCCGATTCCTCGGGTTCGACCTGTCCAACGAGATCTACTGGTTCACCCAGCCGTTCGGGGTCGACGTGCCGCCTTCGGTCGGTGACGGGTGGCTGCGGACCATGTTCGACGCCGCCGAGCAGGCGGCACCGGGTCGGCTGCACGTCGCCGGTATCGACCACTACCCGTGGCTCAACGACGACTGTTTCAGCCGGGACGCGATCGGCACCACGGGCACGCTCACCGCGAACCACACGTGGGCCGGGTGGGCGGACGTGTTCCAGACCTACGGCCCGCTGTCCACGCCGTCGCTGCACTACTCGGAGTACTTCATCGAGCTGATCAAGGCGTTCCACACCGACCCGCACCGGCAGGTGTGGATCGAGGAGACCGGCGTGTCCAAGGTGTGGATGGACCCGGCGATCATCCCCCGGTGGACGGAGGAGTCGATCCGCAACATGGCCAGCTGCGAGGACCTGTGGGGCATCACGTGGTGGTGCTCGCACGAGGTGAGCACCGGCCTGGCCGACTTCAACCCGCTGGAGTACGACCTGGGCGTCTACACCAACGACCGGCGTCTCAAGCCGATCGGGCGAGCCATCGCCGACCTCGCCGCCGAGTACGACGCCCACCCGCCCGAGCCGATCCACCGGTCCACGGCACTCGTGCTGCCCGACGACCTGGTCCCGTGGACGCCGTTCTTCGAGCCGTACATGCGGCTGATCGACAAGGGCGTACGACCGGCCGTGGTCAAGGCGTCGCGCAGCACCGACCGGGCGTACCTGCACTCGCGCGGCATCGACACGCTCATCCAGTTGGATGATGTGTAACGCCGTTTCGAGAGTGACAACTCGACTTCACGGGGCAGAATGACCGGGTGCGGATCGAGAAGAAGCTGGCCGAGCTGGGGCTGGAGCTGCCGGCGCCGATCAGGCTCCCACCAGGCATCGAGCTGCCGTTCCCGTGGGTGCGGGTGCACGGCGACCGGGCGTTCGTGTCCGGGCACGCGGCACTCAACACCGACGGCTCGCTGTCCGGACCGTTCGGCAAGGTCGGCGACGAGATCACGCAGGAGCAGGCGTACCAGGTGGCCCGGCAGGTGGCGCTGTCGGTGCTGGCCAGCCTGCGCCGGGAACTGGGCGACCTGGACCGGGTCACGGCCTGGCTGCGCGTGTTCGGCATGGTCAACGCGGCGCCGGGGTTCACCGCGTCGCCCGCGGTGGTCAACGGCTTCTCCGACCTGGTCATCGACCTGTGGGGGCCGGAGGCCGGCAGCCATGCCAGATCCGCCGTGGGGCTCGCGGAGCTGCCGTTCCACATCCCGGTCGAGATCGAGGCCGAGGTCGCGATCTCGAAGTTGACAGATCAGTGACACGTATCCTTGGTCAGTACCCGTACCAGTGACGCGGGACCCACTCAGCGTGTAAGGTGCCGGGTCGCGTATGTGCGGACCGAGTCGCAGGAGGCCACGAGTGTCCACGAGTGGGTCGGCGACCGGTCCCACGGCGAGACGAATGGTGCTCGGCGGGCAACTTCGCAGGTTGCGCGAGGATCGCAACATCTCCCGTGAAGAGGCCGGCGAGGCCATCCGAGGTTCCGAGTCCAAGATCAGCCGGCTGGAACTCGGTCGGGTGAGCCTCAAGGAGCGGGACGTCTCGGACCTGCTCGCCCTCTACGGGGTGACGGACGGTGACGAGCGCGACGCGTTCCTGGACCTGGTCCGCGAGTCGAACCAGCCCGGCTGGTGGCACCGCTACCACGACCTGCTCCCCCGCTGGTTCCAGGACTACGTGGGCCTGGAGGAGTCGGCGTCCCGCATCCAGACCTACGAGGTCGCGTTCGTGCCCGGCCTGGTGCAGACCGAGCAGTACGCCAGGGCGGTCGTTCGGCGCGGCCTGCCCGACGCGCCCGCCGACGAGATCGAGCGTCGGGTCAGCCTGCGCATGCGCCGCCAGAACCTGCTGGCCGAGCCGTCGACGTGCCGGCTGTGGGCGGTGGTCGACGAGGGGGTGCTGCACCGCGCGGTCGGTGGCACCGACGTGCTGCGCGAGCAGCTCAAACACATGCTGGAAGTGACCACGCAGCCGAACATCTCGCTGCAGGTGGTGCCGTTCCGATTCGGCGGCTCGGCCGCGGAGAGCTCGTTCACGCTGCTGCGGTTCGCCGAGCCGGAACTGCCCGACATCGTCTACCTGGAGCACCTGTGCGGTGCCCTCTACCTGGACAAGTCGGACGAGGTCGAGACGTACACGAAGGTCGCGCAGCGACTGGCGGTCGAGGCGGAGACGCCGGACGAGAGCCGCCGCACGCTGGAACGGGCCCTCAGCGCCCTCAGCTGACCAGCCAGGACGCGTCGTCCTGCCTGGCGCGCCGTCCTGCCTGGCGCACCGTTGACCCGCGGGGTGCCGACCGGCTGGGGCCGACGCGCTGGGCCGACACCTGATCGGTTCAGTCCGCTCGGCCGTGCCCTCTCGGTGTGCCGCACAAGATCGTCCGTTGGTCAGGGACACCCGAGGGCGGCCTAACGCTTCCCTTGCGGCTACCCGTTTTCCGGGCGCGCTCCGGCGTTCGCCACCGCCGTCCGGCGCGATGACGCCCGGGTTTGGTCCGTTGATCGCGCGGAACTGGCCACTCGTCGCTGCACGGTCACCTGCACGTGCATCTGCACCAGCAGAAGATGCTACTGTCCTGTTACGGGGTTGAGCATCTGTGTAGCCCAACGCGAAACAGGAGGTGGACGGTCCGATGGACGACATCGATCACACGGCACATGCCGCCCAGCTGTCCAACCTGACATGGCGCAAGAGCAGACGCAGCGGCGCGCTCGGCAACTGCGTCGAACTGGCACCGATGACCAGCGGGGACATCGCGGTACGGCACTCGAAGCAGCCGGACGGGCCGGTCCTCGTCTACACGCGGGCCGAACTGGCCGCGTTCCTGGCCGGCGCCAAGGACGGCGAGTTCGACGATCTGGTGGCCTGACCGGCCACGCGGCACCCAGTAGCAAGCGCCCAGCAGCAACTGTCAACAAGCGCCAGGTGGCGCGATGAAGCGCCACATCCCCAGGGGCGGCACATGAACGACATAGCCGAAAAGCTCCGCGAACTGATGGCCCGCGGCTACCGGTTCGTCCATCCACGCAACACCGACGGCCACGTGGTCGCCGTGACGGGCATCCGGGCGCACCACGACGTGGTCGACGTCTTCCAGCTGTACGGCGAGCACGCCGCGAACGCAGCGCGGATGCCCAGGACGGAGCAGGACGTGTTGTCCCCCCGGTGCGTCTTGTGGCGGTCCAGCGGCACGGCCGCCGACGTCATCGACGACCTGCTGGACCTGGCCGAGCCGACTCCGGCGCCGGTCAGTTCGAAGGCAGGCGGCTGCTGGGTGCAGACGCGTCCGGGCCGGGCGACCTGGCTGTCCGCGACGGCCTGAGGCGCTTTCTTCGCCGCGCGCCTGTCGTCGCGGTGCCCGACCAGCGCTACGATCGGGCACCGCGA
>DASZXM010000752.1:0-7129 GCA_035546415.1 Pseudonocardiaceae bacterium | reverse complement strand
CTCGCGGCGGTTCTCCGGATCGTCGAGGACGCCGATCGCGTTCTCGACGAGGCTGCCCAGCCACAGCGCGCCTGCGTGCGCGCGGACGCCGGTGGCCATGCGGTAGCCGGAACCCCGCAGCCGGACGTCGTGGACGAGCGTTCCGGCGGGGGAGAAACCCTGCACCCGGGCGGCGTCCGGCGTCGGACACAGCGCGGCGGCGGCACGGCCCAGGGTGCGCCGGACCGGGCGTGGGCACCGGTGGACCAGGTGCAGACCCGGCGGCACCGGTGTCGGCAGGGCCACCCAGATGGTGCCGTCCGAGCCGGTGGACAGATTGTCCGGCAACCCGGGCAGGTCCGCGGCGAACGTGTCGCGACAACCGGCCCGCGGACCGGTGAGCCACACGCGGTCGATGCGCGCGGCACCGGTCTGCGCCACGGCGACGAACGACTCGTCCGCCGCGAGCGTGACGCCGTTGGCGAATTCGAGGCCGTCGAGCACCACGTCGACGTACCCGGACGGGTCACGGCGCAGCAACCGTCCCGTTCGGGTGCGTTCCACGATGTCGGCCGGATAGCGGTCCAGCGGGTGGCACAGGGACGAGTCGGTGAAGTAGACGGCCCCGTCCCCGGTGACGGCCGCGTTGTCGCACAGGCCGAGTCCGGTCACCAGTTCGTCGACCGCCCCGGTCCGCGGATCGACCCGCAGCAGGCCCCGCCGCGCGTCGCAGACGGCCAGTCGGCCGTCCGGCAGCGGTTCGATGCCCAACGGCCGGCCACCGGTGTCGGCGACCTCGTCGACGGCGCCGGTGGCAGGCGTGACCCGGAGCAGCCGGCCGTCGGCCACGCCGGTGACCAGGTGGTCGTCGTCGAGCACGGCAACGTCCTCCGGCCCGCGGCCGGGCAGCCGGAGACGGCGCGGCGACTCGGACACGGTCCGGGCGTACCCGCGCCGGGGCGGCCCAACCGTGACCTTCGCCGCGGCCGCGATTGGGACAAAGCAGTTCCGGGTAACCATTTTTTCATGGCCGACGACGTGAATGCCGTGCTTGACGGTGCCGGGTTGAAGAATCCACGGGTGCGGGAGTTCGTGCGCCACTGGATCGAGCACACCGGCGCGGACCGGATCGAGGTGGTCAGCGCCGCCGACGACGCCCGTCTGATCCAGGAGTCGCTGGACGCCGGTGAGATCCTGCCCGCGGGTGAGGGCCGCTACTACGCGCGCAGCTACGTCAAGGACACCGCCCGCTCGGAGGAGCGGACCATCGTGGCCACGAGTGACCCGGCTGATGCGGGTGTCTACAACAACTGGCGGCCGGCCGTGGAGATGCGTCCGCTGTTGGAGGAGCGGATGCGGGGGGCGTGTGCGGGCAAGACGGTGTGGGTGGTGCCTTATCTGATGGCCCCGCCCGGCTCGCCGTTGGAGCGTTACGCGGCCGGGGTGGAGTTGACCGACCATCGCACGGTGGCGTTGCACATGATCCGGATGGCCCGGGTGGGTGTGGATTATGTGAATGACCTGGCGGATCCGGACACGTTCGTGCGGGCGGTGCACGTGACCGGTGATCTGGAGCGGTTGGGGCAGGGTACGCCGGCGGATCAGCGGTACTTCGTGACGGTGGCCGATGAGCGGACGATTTTGCACTTCGGGTCGTCCTACGGGGGTAATGCGCTGTTGGGGAAGATCGCGCACGGGTTGCGGCAGGCGGCGTATGACGGGTGGCGGTCGGGGGAGTTCCTGGCCGAGCAGTTCATGTTGTTGGGGATTCGGGACAAGCGGACGGGTCGGACGTATCACGTGTCGGGTGGGTTCCCGAGTGCGTCGGGGAAGACGAACCTGGCGATGATGTTGCCGCCGGATGCGTTGGGTGATCGTTATGAGGTGTTTTTCTACGGGGATGACATCGCGTGGTTGCGGGTGGATCCCGAGGATGGTCGGATCTATGCGATCAATCCGGAGTTCGGGGTGTTCGGGGTGGCCAGGGACACCAACGAGACGACGAACCCGACGGCGTTGGCCGCGGTCGGGTCGGGGACGGGGACGTTGTTCACCAACGTCGCCTACAACGATGACACGCACGAGGTGTGGTGGGAGGGCCGGACGTCCGAACCGCCCGCGGACCCCACCGGCTGGCGGGACTGGACCGGCCGGTTGATCGCCGAGCGCACTGATGACGACCGGGACGCGCCGTGGGCGCATCCGAACAGCAGGTTCACCACCACCCTGGCCAATGTCCCGAACATCGCGCCGGACTTCGAGAACCCGAAGGGTGTGCCGGTCGACGCGATCATCTTCGGCGGTCGGACCCGGGACCGTGAACCGCTGGTCCGGGCGATCACCGATTTGGCCGAGGGTGTGTACGACGGGTTGACGTTGGGTGCGGAGGCCACGTTCGCCGCCGAGGGTGTGGACGGAAAGTTGCGTTACGATCCGATGTCGATGCGTCCGTTCATGTCCTATCCGGAGGGTGCGTACGCGGCGTACTGGCTGAAGCTCATCGGCGCAGCGAGCGACCAGCCGATCTTCGCGCACGTGAACTGGTTCCAGCGGGACCCGGAGGACGGGCACTTTTTGTGGCCGGGTTTCCGGGAGAACCTGCGGGCGTTGCTGTGGTTGGTGCGGTTGAAGGACGGTGAGGTCACCGGTCGTCACACGCCGGTGGGGATCGTGCCGACGGCCGAGGAACTGGAGTTGGACGGCCTGGAGTTGCCCGAGGGTGACCTGGAGCGGCTGTTGGCCATCGATGTGGATCGGTGGCGGACGGAGATGAAACGCCGGGAGGAGCACCTGGCCCAGTTCAGCGGTCTGCCGGAGGAGATCTGGGAGGCGCACCGCAGGGTCGCCGCCGCGTTGGCCGACTGGACATCCTGAACCCACAGCACGACACCACATCGTTCGGCATCCGGCGGCTCTCCACTTCATCGGGCCAACTCGGCGAGGAGGCCGACAGTGCGGTCCTGTTCGTCGGTGGTTCCGTAGGGCGAGGCCATGAACTCGGTGACCCCGGCATCATGGAACCGCGTGAGTGCTCGCGCCACTTCGGCTTCGGTGCCGACGATCGCGACATCCTGCGGTCCGGTCGCTCCTTCCCGGTCGAGCGTCGCGCGGTACTCCGACACCTGTGCGGCGAGCGCGAACTGCTCGGCGATCCGGGCACGCACGTCCTCGGCGGTATTGGTGACGCACACGGGCAGGCCCGCGACGATTCGCGGGGCCGGTCGTCCGGCGCCGGCCGCCGCCGTGGCGATCGCCGGGACGATGCGTTCGGCGAGGGCCTTCGGTCCCGTCATCCAAGTCGCGGCCCCGTCGGCCAGTTCGCCCGCCATGCGCACCATGCGTGGCCCCATCGCCGCGACGAGCACCGACGGCGCCGGCACGCTACCGGACACGCTCACCGTCCCTACAGCGGTGAGCGTCTCTCCGTGGTAGTCGACACTGTCCCCGCGTAGCAGCGGGCCGAGCACCGTCAGATATTCCCGCATGCGCAGCACGGGACGATCGGTGGGCAGCCCGAACATGGCCTCCACCATCGCACCGATACCCGCGCCCACGCCCAGCGTCAGCCGGCCGGCCACCGCGGCCTGCACCGTCAGCGCCTGCCCGGCCAGCGCTATCGGGTGTCGCTGCGGAACGGGAACCACGGCCGTCCCCACGGCGATATCGGTGACCGCGGCGCCGGCCACCGCGATGGTGGTCAGCGCATCCCAACCCAGTGCCTGACTCGACCATGCCGTGGCGAATCCGGCCCTGGCTGCCACTCGCACCTGGTCGAGGACCATGGCCAGCGTCGCCGGACCGCGCACGTCACCGACCGTCAAACCGATCTGCATTCGGCTTCTCCTCGCATCTGGCACCACCACGATAAATGGGGTGTCCACCCCACTTATCGCTCCGGTACGATACGGGGGACCCGCCCCACTTGGCAAGAAGGTGTCGGACCGATGGGAGAAGCCCCCAAGCCGCCTGTTCGGCGGCGGGCCGACGCGCGACGCAACTACGACAAGTTGGTTGCCGCGGCAGGTGCCTTGATCGCCGAGGTCGGAACCGAGGCGTCCCTGGAAGAGATCGCCCGCCGCGCCGGGGTCGGATCGGCCACCCTGCATCGACACTTCCGCAGCCGTGCGGAACTGTTGGAAGCCGTGCTGCGCGATCGCGTGCGGGCGTTGTGCGCGCGGGCAGAAAGCCTGCTGGCCGCGCCGAGTGCGGGGACAGCCTTGGTGACCTGGTTGCACGACGTGGTGGCGCACGCGGCGACCGCTCGGGGGCTCGGCCCCGCATTGACCGGGTACGAACCCCATCCGGAATTCTCGCCCCACACCATGATCCGGGACGCCGCACGGCATCTCCTCGCGCGCGCCCATCGAGAGGGCTCGGTCGCCCAGACCGTCACCGTCGACGACGTCCTCCAACTCGCCAACGGCATATCTCTGGCCACCGAATCGCTTTCCGACCCGGCGCACCGGGCCGACGTGCTGATGACCCTCGTCGCCAATGGACTCCTGCGCCGCGCCACCAGCAAGTGACAGGCATCGCGGGCTCGTTGGTGGGCAATCTTTCTCGGTGACGTCGCGGTGACGGTCCATGCCTAGCGTCGTCGGCACGACATTCGACACGCTCACCCATGGAGGAACTCGATGTTCACGCACACCAGCAGGTTGCAGTTCGAGGCGAAGCCGGACCGGCCCGATCCGGTCTACGCGCGGCGGCTCCAGGAGTTGATCGGCGGCGCGGCAGGCGAGATGACGGTGACCATGCAGTACCTGTTCCAGGGCTGGAACTGCCGGATGCCCGGCAAGTACAAGGACCTGATCATGGACATCGCCACCGAGGAGATCGGGCACGTCGAGATGCTGGCCACGATGGTCGCCCGGCTGTTGGAGGGCGCACCCGCGCAGGCTACGGCCGAGGCCGTCGCCGAGGATCCGGTCCTGGCCGCCGTGGTCGGCGGCATGGACCCGCAGCAGGCGATCATCGCCGGTGGTGGCGCCCTGCCCGCGGACAGCAACGGTTACCCGTGGAACGGCCGCTACATCATGGCCAGCGGCAACCTGCTGGCCGACTTCCAGATGAACGTCGCCGCCGAGGCGCAGAGCCGGTTGCAGACCGCCCGGCTGTACACGATGACCGACGACCCCGGTGTCAAGGCCACGCTGCAGTTCAACCTCGCCCGGGACACCGCGCACCAGAACCAGTGGCTGGCCGCCATCGAGCAGCTGCGGACCGACGGTCTCGCCGGCCCGGTCGAGGACAACCTGAGCGAGGTCGAATACCCGGAGCACGCCGCCACCGTGTGGCACCTGTCCGACGGCACCGAGGGCCAGGAGGGCCGGTGGGCATCCGGTCCGACGCCGGACGGGAAGCACGAGTTCGGGTACGTCCTCACACCTGAGCCGCTGGGCGGTCCCGCGTCGGCGCCCCGGCCGGACCCCATGCTGTTCGCCACGTCGCCGGACACGCCGGACATCCGCGCCACGACCGTCAGCGAGTAATCAGCGCACCTGCGGATCCGACCGCCGAGCAGGAAGTGACCGCCACCCATGACCGACGTGCTCGTGGACGCTACCGTCCCGGTAGGACAGACAGCCGACGCCGGGCGGCGGCCGGCACCCGGCCGCGCGGCCTGGGGCGCGATCGGTCCCGCGTTCGTGGTCGCCGTCGCGTACGTCGACCCGGGCAACTTCGCCACCAACCTGGCAGGCGGTGCCCGGTACGGCTACCAGCTGCTCTGGGTGATCGCGGTGGCGAACCTGGTGGCGATGTTCGTGCAGTACCTGTCGGCCAAGCTCGGCATGGCGACCGGCATGAGCCTGCCCCGGCTGTGCCGGCAGCGGTGGCCGCGACCCGTGGTGTGGCTGATGTGGGCACAGGCGGAACTGGTCGTGATGGCCACGGATCTCGCCGAGTTCGTCGGCGCCGCCCTGGCCCTGCACATGCTGTTCGGCCTGCCGATGCTGCCGGCGGCGCTGGTGACCGCAGTGGTCACGTGCGCGCTGCTGGCGGCATCGGCCCGGGGACGGCGCTTCGCCGGCCTGATCGGCGTCCTGCTCGCCGTCGTCGTCGCCGGGTTCCTGTGGCAGGCGGTGGCAGCGGGTGTCGGCGGTGGCGTGCTGTCCGGACTGGTGCCGCGGCTGGGTGATCGCGACAACGTGCTGCTCGCGTCGGGCATCGTCGGCGCGACGGTCATGCCGCACGCCGTGTACCTGCACTCGGGGCTGACCACCCGGACGGACGGGCGCAGGCGCGGGTCGCTGCGGATGGTCCGCGTCGACATCGGCGTCGCCCTGGGTGTCGCCGGACTGGCGAACCTCGCGATGCTGGTGGTGGCGGCCGGTGTGCTGCACGGCGGTGGCACGTTCGACACGCTGACGCAGATCCGTACCGGTCTGTCCGATGCGCTGGGCAGCGCCGTGGGCGTGGTGTTCGCGGTGAGCCTGCTGGCCGCCGGTCTCGCCTCGTCGTGCGTGGGCACCCGCGCGGGGGAGATGGTGATGTCCGGCTTCCTGGGCACCCGCATCCCGGGCCCGGCGCGCCGCCTGATCACCATGGCGCCCGCGGTCGCACTGCTGTCGGCCGGCGTGGAGCCGACGACAGCCCTGGTGCTCAGCCAGGTCGTGCTGTCGTTCGGACTGCCGTTCGCGCTGGTTCCGCTGGTCGTGTTCACCAGCAGGCGGACCGTGATGGGCACGCTGGTCAACCGCAGGTCCACCACCGTGCTGGGCATCGTCGCCGCCGCGGCGGTGTCCGGCCTGAACATGGTGCTGTTGTTCTGCAACTGAGAAGGGAGGCGAGGCGGTGATGGCTGCTGACGAGGACGTGGTCCAACTGCTCGGTCGCCAGCACAAGCTGATCGGTGCGCTCTTCACCAAGGTCGAGATGGCCGGTGACGGGCAGCGTCGTGCCGACGCGTTCAGCCGGCTGGTCCGGTTGCTCGCGGTGCACGAGACCGTGGAGGAGGAGATCGTGCACCCGGCGATGAAGACCCTCGACGATGGCAGGCCGATCGTCGAGGCGCGGCTGCGCGAAGAGCACGCCAGCAAGGAGGCACTGGCCGAACTGGAGGAACTGGGAGTCGACGGCGCCGGATTCGGTGCCCGGCTGCACGACCTGCACTTCGCTGTCCTGCTGCACGCCGCGCAGGAGGAGTCGA
>DASZXM010000751.1:0-5313 GCA_035546415.1 Pseudonocardiaceae bacterium | reverse complement strand
CTCGCGCCAGAGCCGGATCCCGCAGGCGAACCCGAGCACGCGCCCGGTCCCACAACCGCCGGTCCCACAACCGCAGGCCCCACAGCCACCGACCCCACAACCACCGACCCCACAACCACCGACCCCACAACCACCGGCGACGCGGCTGCCGACGAGCCCGTGAGCAGCGTGGCCGAGGCCGAGCGGGCGGCCGAGGAACTCGCCGCCGACCGGCCCCTCGGCCGGCCGGGGCCCGCGATGAACCGGCGCTCGCCGTTCTTCATCGGGTTGGCCGGGGCGCTGGGCGTGGCCGTCGCCTACGGCATCGTCCAGGTCGTCACGCAGGCCAGCAGCGTGCTGGTGCTGATCCTGCTGGCGCTGGTCCTGGCCATCGGCCTGGAGCCCGCCGTGCAGTGGCTGATGCGGCGCCGCCTCCCGCGCTGGTCGGCCGTGACCGCCGTCCTGCTGCTCGTGTTCGGCATCCTGGCCGGATTCCTGACCGCTGCCGTGCCCGCGCTGGTCACCCAGACCGAGAACCTCGTCGCACAACTGCCCGCGCTGTGGCACCAGCTCAGCGACCACAACTCGTTCCTCGGCCACCTCAACGACCAGTTCCACCTGCAACAGCGCCTCACCGGGCTGCTGTCCCAGCAGTCGGGTTCGCTGCTGCAGGGCATCTTCGGTGTCGGCCAGGTGGTGTTGGGACTCGTCGGGTCGACGTTGAGCGTGGTGGTGCTGACCATCTACTTCCTCGCCGACATGCCCCGGTTGCGCCGTTCGATCTACCGTGTCGTCCCGGCCAGCAGGCGGCCCAGGGCGATCCTGCTCGGCGACGACATCTTCACCAGCATCGGCGGGTTCGTCCTGGGCAACGTGCTGACCTCGCTGATCGCCGGCGTGCTCTCGTTCATCTGGATGGAGATCTTCGGCATCCCCTACCCGGTGCTGCTGGCGCTGTTCGTCGCGATCATGGACCTGATCCCGGTCGTCGGGTCGACGCTGGCCGGCGCGGCGATGGTGCTGGCCGCGTGGACCATTTCGCTGCCGATCGCCGTCGCCACCATCGCCTACATCGTCGCGTACCGGCTCGCGGAGGACTACCTGCTGGTGCCCCGGATCATCGGCCGGACGGTGCGGCTGCCGGCCGTCGCCACGTTCGTGGCCTTCCTGATCGGCGGTGTGCTGCTCGGTGTGATCGGTGCGCTGCTGGCCATCCCGGTGGCCGCCGCGCTGCGGCTGTTCCTCGTGGAGATCGTGTTCCCTCGACAGGACCGGTCCTGACGTGGTGATCAGCATCGTGCTGGCGGTCGCCGCGTCGCTGGCCAACGCCATCGCCTCCGTACTCCAGCGCAAGGCGGCGCGCAACCAGCCCGACTCCGAGGCGTTCGAGCTGCGACTGCTGTGGGACCTGGTGCACCAGCGGGCCTGGCTGGGTGGCGTGAGCGCGATGATCTCCGGCTTCGTGCTGCAGGCGGCCGCGCTGGGCACCGGCCCGATCGCGCTCGTGCAGCCGATCCTGATCGTCGAACTCGGCTTCACCCTGGTGTTGAGCAGCAAGGTCTTCCACACCCGGCTGACCGTGCGGGAGTGGCTGGCCATCGCCGGCATGAGCGTCGGCGTGGCGCTGCTGCTGCTCGCGCTGAGGCCGACCGGTGGGCACCCGCGTTCGACCCCGGGGCTGGTGTGGGTGCTGGCGTCGGCGGCCAGCGTCGGCCTCATCGGCGTGCTCGCGCTGGTCGGCTACCGCAAGCGGGACGCAGGCCGGGCCGCCTACCTGGGTGTCGCGACAGGCGTCTGCTTCGGCTTCACGGCCGCACTGCTGACCGGCATCACGGCGGGCGGCCTGGGCCACCTGTTCGTCGAGTGGCAGACCTACGCGTTGGTCGCCGCAGGCCCGGCCGGTTTCTTCCTGCTGCAGAACGCACTGCAGGGCGGCCGCCTGGTCGCCTCCCAACCCGGCCTGACACTGGCCAATCCGCTGACCGCGCTGGGGTGGGGCGTCGCGGTGTTCGGTGAACAGGTCCAGACCGGGGGGTGGATCGCGCTCGCGGTGACCGGCGTGGCACTCATCGCGCTGTGCACCGTGCTGCTGGCGCGTTCACTGTCCAGCAAGGACCTCAGCGGGTGACGAACGCCTGCTGGACGGCGGCCACCCGCAGCGCCTCCAGGAGTTCGATCTGGCCGCTGGCACGCTCGATCAGCCGGTCCAGTTCGGCGGCGTCGAGCCGGTCGTCCTGGTCGGCCCTCGTCCGCAGGGTCCGCCACCCGGCCGCCTTGCCCTCGACGCCCAGCCGCATCGCCTCCAGCTCGATCACCGTGCTCAGCGGTGACCGGCCGAACAGATAACCGTTGAGCTTCAACCGGCCCAGCTTCTCGCCGATCCAGCCGAGGGCGACCTTGAACTGGTCGACGGTGACGCCCAGCCGTTGCATGACGGCGATCAGGCTCGCCCGGTCCTCGGCGACGTCGCCGGCCAACCGGCGCAGCTGTGCGGCGTCCACCCCCCTCGGCCGGGCGTCGGCCATCCGCCGGGCCAGCTCCACACCGCCCGTCGCGCCGGCCAGGTGGTCGTTGAGATAGATGCCGAGCAGGTCCGTGTCGTACACTGTGTCGAGTCCTCGTGTTGGTGGAAACGGTCGGCGGCGACCCGGGTCAGCCGGGTGGCCGCGCGGAACCAGGCGGGTCGCCGCGCTTCGGTGGCGTGACCGGGGACCGGACGGGCTCCGTCGGTCGCGGAGGGCAGCAACCGGTCGGCGGCGGCCGCGATCCGCTGGGTCAGTCCGGGCGCGACACCGTGCGCGGCGGTGGCCAGTTTCGCCGCCGGGGTCAGCACGATCTCCGGTTTGCCGCGCAGGGCCGCCGCCACGATCCGCTTCGCCGCCCGCTCGGCGTCCATCGACAGGAACGGGATGCTGTCGCCGAGCGCGAACCACCGGTACTCGGCCGGGCGGTCGCCGGTGAACAGCGCGTTGCGCGGGGACCCGGTGCGCATCAGTCCGGGCACCACGGTCGTCACCGAGATCCCGTACTTCCCCAGTTCGACCCGCAGCCCCTCGGAGAAGCCGCGCGTCGCGAACTTGGCCGTCGTGTAGGGCAACAGGTGCGGGGCGGGCACGGCACCGCCGATCGACGTGATCGTCACGATCCGGCCGCTCCCCCGCTCGCGCATCACCGGCACCGCGGCCAGACTCGTGTGCACGGCGCCCCACAGCATCGTGTCCAGTGCCTCGGAGAACCGCTCGGCGGTCATCGTCGGCTCGGGACCGACCTGGATGATGCCCGCGTTGTTGACCACCATGTCCAGCCGCCCGAAGCGGGTCGTCGCGGCCGCGACGAGACCGCCGGCCTCGTGCCGCACCGACACGTCGGCGGGCACCGCGAGCACCTCGGCGCCGGTCGTCGCCAACTCCTTGCGGGCCGCGTCCAGACCGTCGTCGGATCGCGCGCAGATCATCAGGTCGAAACCGCGGCCGGCCAGTTCGCGGGCCAGCAGCAGACCCAGTCCGCGGCTCGCGCCGGTCACCAGCGCCACTTCGCGTTCCGTCATGGATCCTCGAATACCCACAACCGGAGATGGGTAGTCAGTGGCCTGGCGACAAACGGAGGTGCGACATGAAGGCGGTCACCTGGCACGGCAGACGCGACGTACGCGTGGACACCGTGCCCGATCCGACGATCCAGGACCCGACGGACGTCGTCGTGCGCATCACGTCCAGCGGCATCTGTGGTTCGGACCTGCACCTGTACGAGGTGTTCGGGCCGTTCCTGGCCGAAGGGGACATCCTCGGCCACGAACCGATGGGGGTCGTCGAGGAGGTCGGTCCCGAGGTCACCGAACTGCGGCCGGGCGACCGGGTCGTCGTCCCGTTCAACGTGTCCTGCGGCACGTGCTACATGTGCGGCCAGGGCCTGTACTCGCAGTGCGAGACCACCCAGGTGCACGAGTACGGCACGGGCGCGTCGCTGTTCGGCTACACCAAGCTCTACGGCCAGGTGCCCGGCGGACAGGCGGAGTATCTGCGGGTCCCGTTCGGCAACACGCTCCCGATCAAGGTGCCCGACGGTCCCCCGGACGACCGGTTCGTCTACCTGTCCGACGTGCTGCCCACCGCGTGGCAGGCCGTCGAGTACGCCGACGTGCCGGCGGGCGGCAGCCTCGTCGTGCTGGGTCTCGGGCCGATCGGCGACATGTGCACCCGCATCGCCCGCCACCGCGGCGCGGGCACCGTGATCGGCGTCGACCTGGTGCCCGAACGGCTGGCCAGGGCCAAGGCCAACGACGTGCACACGATCGACCTGGGCACCCACGGCCGCGAGTTGGGCGACGTGGTGCGCGGACTGACCGGTGGGCGCGGCGCGGACGCCGTGATCGACGCGGTCGGCATGGAGGCGCACGGTTCCCCGGTGGGCAAGGTGGCTCACCAGCTCACGTCGTACCTGCCCGATCCGGTGGCGGCCAAGATGATGACCACCATGGGTGTGGACCGGTTGGCGGCGCTGCGGTCCGCGATCGACCTGGTCCGCAGGGGCGGCACGATCTCGCTGTCCGGGGTCTACGGCGGCATGGCCGACCCGATGCCGATGATGACCTTGTTCGACAAGCAGATCCAGCTGCGGATGGGACAGGCGAACGTGCACCGCTGGGTGCCGCAAATCCTGCCGCTGTTGACCGACGACGATCCGTTGGGCACCCAGGACTTCGCCACCCACCGGCTGCCGCTGAGCGCCGCGCCCGACGCCTACGCCACGTTCCAGCGCAAGGGTGACGGCATGGTCAAGGTCCTGCTGCAACCCCAGGCCGCGTAGCGTTTCCGCAGCGCGGCACGTGGGCATTAAGGCGTTATGGACCACGACCGCGCCCCCGTGCTGGAAGCGCTACAAGCGTTTCGGCAGCGGGGTTTCGTCCCGTTCAACCCGCCCGGCCACAAACAGGGCCGCGGCGCCGACCCGCGAGTGGTCGACATCGTCGGCGAGGAGGTCTTCGCCTCCGACGTCATCGCCCTCAACGGACTGGACGACCGACTCACCCGCGGCGGTGTGCTGGAGCAGGCACAGGAGTTGATGGCCGACGCCGTCGGCGCCGACCACACGTTCTTCTCCACGTGCGGCAGCTCCCTGTCGGTGAAGAGCGCGATGCTGGCCGTCGCCGGCCCGCGGGAGAAGCTGCTGGTCGTCCGGCACGCCCACAAGTCGGTCGTGGCCGGGCTGATCCTCAGTGGCGTCGACCCGGTGTGGGTGGACCCGAGGTGGGACGCGGACCTGCACCTGTCCCACCCGCCGGGCCCGGACGAGATCCGTGCGGCGTTCGCGGCCGACCGGGACGTGAAAGGCCTG
>DASZXM010000750.1:0-9837 GCA_035546415.1 Pseudonocardiaceae bacterium | reverse complement strand
CAGAGAGCGGGCCGGCAGGCAGCGCAGACAGCCGGCTGGCAGGCGGCGTGGACAGCCAGCTGGCACGTGGCGCGGACAGCCGGCTGGCAGGCGGCGCGGACCGCGGGCTGGCGGGTGGTTGGGCGGCGGTGTGCGGTGGGGTCATGGCGCCAGCGTGGCGGACGCTGAGCACCACACCGGCGAGGTCGGACCGCTCGCTACGCGTGTCGTTCACTCAACGAACGACACGCCGAAGCGACTCAGCCCGAAGCGAACATCGCCGCCTACCGACCGAGCCAGAGCCGTCGATCGCGGCCGGCCTCAACCTGGGTGGCTCAGCCTGGATAGAACGGGATCGCGCCCGCCGGCTGGTTGGGGCGGACCGGCATCCAGATGTCGTTGACGTCCGTTGACGACCAGATACCCGCCGAGTCCACCGCCAGCACCGGGCCGGACTGGGACGCCGCCAGTGCGGTGACCGTCGTCGTCAGGTTGGCCGAGCTGTACGTGTCCGACTTCATGCCGTCCACGCTGATGCTGAGCATCTGGGTCGTGGCCACGACCAGTTGGTCCTGGCGCAGCCAGTCGACCTTCGTCACGCCCGTCAGTGTCGGCTCCAGCTGGACGACCTGTTTGATCGACACCGAGCCCTGGTCGTCCACGACCGCGCCGACGAACAGGTGACCGCCTGCGACCAGCGCCACCCGCACGCCGTCCCGGGACAGCCGCAGGTCCGTGATCCGGCCATCCTTGCTCAGCGCACTCGTGTCGACGGGTGACGCCACCCAGCCACCCTGGGTGCTGACCACGCGGACGACCGCGCCGTCCGCGACCGTCCACACCGCGCGTGACGTGGCGTTCGGGTCGCTGGGTTCCCACGTCGGCCGGGTGAACGTGGTCGCCGTCAGGTCCTTCACCACCGGCTCGAAGCTCTTGATGCCGCCGACCCGCAGCTCCTCCGAGCCGCTGGCCGTGTGGGTGACCGTGGCCAGTTGCTGGCCGTCCGCCGACTCCGCCGCCGTGACGACGTCGTACGTGCCGTTCCCGGCCGGGCCGATGATCGGTTTGCCGTCGGCCAGGTTGTGGATCCTGTTGTGCGACACGACGAGGGTCGTCGCGTTGGTGCCCACGAACGGTGCGTACGGCGGGACGTCGCTCTGGCTCCACGCAAGGTGTCCCTGTACCAACTCGACACCTTCCGACTCGACCGCCACCGAACTGCCGTAGTTCTGCAACGACCGGACGATCTGCGCCACGATCAGCTGTTTCGTGCTGCTCTGCTGGTCGGGCAGGGTGCCCAGGTTCACGTTGATCTGACCGTTGGACAGCTGGGTCACGTTCGTCTTCAACGTCGCGTTCGCCGGGATCGCGTCCAGCACCGCACCCTGCAGCGACTTCGACGGGCCGTCCAGCAGTGCCTGCACGATCCGGCCGGGTAGGCCGGTGATCGGGTCGGACACGACGTAGCGCTGGTCGGGGACCAGCATGTCCCAGCCGGGGCTGAAGAAGTACACCGACACCGGCCGGTAGTACCGCTGGAAGTTCGACTGCGTGATGATCAGGTCGTCGGGCGGGTTGAGGATGCGCCACTGGCCGTCGGACTGCCGCTGCACCTCGACGGTGAACTGGTGGTCGCCCAGGTCGTCGGGCGACGGCGGCTGGAACGACCCGTCCGCGGCGACCGTGCCGACCAGCGTGGTGTGCAGGACGACGTCGGACAGGTCCGGGTCGGACGAGTCGTCGATGCCGTACGCCGTGCTGAACGTGTCCTGGATGATCTGCACGGCCGGGTTGCTGGTGTCCTTGGACGCCCAGCCCTGCGCCGACTTCGCCAGGTATGCGCGGGCCGCCGCGTGCAGGTCGGACGGGTCGGCGTTGTTGTCCACGAAACCGCGGACGATGCCCAGCGGGTCCTCGTCCTTCGGCGGCTGCGGCACCGCCTGCGACACGTTGCCGCCACCCTGCAGGTCGGCCGGTTGCGGCAGCGTCTCGCCGGGGATCGTGGCGCACCCGGCCAGCAGGAACACCGGGACGGCCAGCAACGCGCACCACAGGGACCGGCGGGTCACGACGACGTCTCACCTTTCTCCCCGGTGACCGACGTGCCGGCGGGCACGACGGCCTCCACGACGTTGTCGTCCCCGTCCAGCACGGTGATCTCGGTGACCTCCGTCGGCCGCCACCGCCCGTCGGTCTCCGGTTCGGTGCCTCCCGTGTCGCGGTCGGCGGCCACCGTGTCGGGTTCGGGGGCGTCCTCGTCCGGCGGCATCGGCAGTGGGCTGTCGGTGAGCTGCGTGTTCGGGTACCTGGGCAGCGTCAGGCGGAAGCAGGCACCCTTGCCCGGCTCGCCCCACGCCTCCAGCCAGCCACCGTGCAACCGCGCGTCCTCGACGCTGATCGCCAGGCCCAGGCCGGTGCCGCCGGTGCGGCGGTTGCGGGACGGGTCGGCCCGCCAGAAACGGTTGAACACCAGTTCCGCCTCGCCGGGGCGCAGGCCGACGCCGAAGTCACGCACCGCGACCGCGACCGCCGTGTCGTTCATCCCGACCATCAGCCGCACCGGCAGGCCCTCGCCGTGGTCGATCGCGTTGGCCAGCAGGTTGCGCAGGATGCGCTCGACGCGGCGGGCGTCCACCTCGGCCGTCGCCTCGACGTCGGGCAGACACAGCTGGATCTCCGTGGTCGTCGCGTCGACCAGGCCCTGCACCGACGTGACCGCGCTGCGGGCGAGGCTGCGCAGGTCCAGCGGCTCGGAGGCCAGTTCCTCGACGCCCGCGTCCAACCTGCTGATCTCCAGCAGGTCGCCCAGCAGTGCCTCGAACCGGTCCAGCTCGTCCACCAGCAGCTCGGTGGACCGGGACAGGCCACTGGGGAACTGTTCGCGGGACGCGTGCAACACGTCCGCAGCCATCCGGACCGTGGTCAGAGGGGTGCGGAGCTCGTGCGAGACGTCGGAGCTGAACCGGCGCTGCAACTGGCCGAACTCCTCCAACTGCCGGATCTGCGCCTGGATGCTCTCGGCCATCTGGTTGTACGACTCGGCGAGCCGCGCCACGTCGTCCTCGCCGATGACCCGCATCCGCTCGTCGAGGTGGCCCTCGGCGAACCGCTCGGCGATCTCGGCGGCGTTGCGCACCGGCCGGACGACCTGCCGGATGACCAGGTTCGTGATACCGGCGAGCAGCAGCACCAGCACGATGCCGCCGACCACGAGCGTGCCCTCGACGACGTTGATCGTGTTCTGCTCGGTGGCCAGCGAGAACATCAGGTACAGCTGGACCGGCTGGTTCGCGCTGGTGATCGGCGCGCCGACGACCAGGAAGATCTGCTGGCCCGTGGCCGTGGAGACCGTGGTCATCTGGAAGCCGCTCTGGCCGTTCTGCACGAACCGGCGCAGCGAGTCGGGCACGTTCTGGTACGGCCCGGCGGCCTGGACCTGCGCGGCCGGCAGGCCCGGCGAGCCCATGGCCAGCACCGGCACGAACGCGCCCGCCGACGAACTGGCCGCCTGCTGCTGGTCGGAGCCCGCGATGTCACTGGCCGACGTCAGGCTGGCCAGCGCGCCGGCCAGCCGGGCCTCCGGGTTGTCGGTGCTGGAGTTCATGCCGCGCAGTTCGGTGGACACGGTGCGCTGCGCCACGCCGGTCTGCGCGATCGCGGCCTGCTGCTTCGCGTACACCAGCCGGTCGATGATCTCGTTCTGCAGCACCATGCCCAGCACGAAGACCACGGCCGCGGACAGCGCGAGCGTGCTGATGACCACTCTGACCTGCAGCGACCGGCGCCACAGCTCACCGAACGCGAGCCACCTGCGGCGGACCTCGGTGGCCAGCCGCCTCGCCCACCGCACGACGAACGCCCGGACCGTGGGCAACAGCTTCACGGTTCACATCTGGTCACGGAGGGCCCGCCTTGTATCCGACACCGCGGACGGTCAGCACCACCTCCGGGTGCTCGGGGTCGCGCTCGACCTTGGACCGCAGGCGCTGCACGTGCACGTTGACCAGCCGGGTGTCCGCCGCGTGCCGGTAGCCCCACACCTGCTCCAGGAGCACCTCGCGGGTGAACACCTGGCGCGGCTTGCGGGCCAGCGCGACCAGCAGGTCGAACTCCAGCGGCGTCAGCTGGATGGGTGCACCGCTACGGAGCACCTCGTGGCCGGGCACGTCGATGGTCAGGTCGCCGATGGCCAGCGACTCGGCCGGTTCGGACTCGGTGCGACGCAGGCGCGCCCGGATCCTGGCCACCAGTTCCTTCGGCTTGAACGGCTTGACGACGTAGTCGTCGGCACCGGACTCCAGACCGAGGACGACGTCGACGGTGTCGCTCTTGGCCGTCAGCATGACCACCGGGACGCCGGACTCGGCGCGGATGGCCTTGCACACGTCGATGCCGTTCATGCCGGGCAGCATCAGGTCGAGCAACACCAGGTCGGGTTTGAACTCCCTGAGCGCCGGCAAAGCCCGCGCACCATCGCCGACGACAGCGGTGTCGAACCCCTCACCTCGGAGGACGATGGTCAACATCTCCGCCAGCGCGGGGTCGTCGTCGACCACTAGGACACGAGCCTTCATGGTTGACATACTCGCATTCCGAGACGGCGCAGGTTGCACCGACCGGTGATCGAACACACGATTCCCGCTCCGGGGTGGTGCCCACACGCGCGCCTGCTGTTCACGGGGTCCCGACACAACTGCCTCCGCACTTCATCGTGACGAAGAAATTGTCGTTGCGACCAGGCTAGGCCAGCAATACTTTCGCCAGGACTGGCATGTCCTGTGCAACAGTTCCGTCAACCACGTGCCACGGCGCCAGCCAGTCCGTCTCGGCCAGCTCGTCGTACACCCGGGCGCAGCGGGCTTGCAGGCCGTCGTCGGACTCGAAGGTGTCCCGCGCCCTGGCCTCCCTGTTCTCGCGGTGCGCCGCCCGGCTCGCCGCGACCTCGACCGGTACCCGCAGCAGCAGGTGGGCGTGCGGGACGGGCAGGCCGAACCGCTCGATCTCCAGCGCCCGCACCCAGGCCACGAACTCGCCGCCGGCACCCTGGTGCAGCCGCGCCGCGCCGTACGCCGCGTTGGACGCCACGTACCGGTCGGCCAGCACGATGTCGTGCCCGGCGAGCAGGTCGACCAGGTGGTCCTTGGCCGCCAGCCGGTCCAGCGCGAACAGCAGCGCCATGCCGTGCACCGAGTCGACCACGTCGCCCATCCGGCCGTGCAGCGCGTCGCTCGCCAGGTCGGCCGGCACGCTGGCGCCGTACCGGGGAAACGCGATCGTGGCCACGGACACCCCGGTCAGGGCCGTGACCAGCCGTTCGGTCAGGGTGCGCTTGCCGGCACCGTCCAGCCCTTCGATCACCACGAGCCTGCCCACGGACGTCAATCCTGCCGCAGGCCGGTTTCGCGGCTCAGCCGAACCAGTTGAAGACCGGGTCGGTGACGCTGGACAGCGTGCCGGTCACCGTCCCGGTGACCGTGCCCAGCAGGCCGCCGTTGCCCGACGACGAGGTCGACGGCGAACTGGTGGACGACGAGCCGGTCGACGGCGCGGTGCTGGCCGTGGAGTCGCTGGCCGGCGGTGTGCTGCTGGTCGGCGACGACTGCGTGGACGGCGCCGACGAGCTGGTCGACGGCGTGGACGTGGACGTCGTGGGAGCGCTCGCCGCGCCGCTGCCACCACCGCTGCTGCCCGACGTCGTGCCACTCGTGCCGCCGCCGGTGCTGCTGCCGCCGCCGCTCGCCGACGTGCCGCGGTGGGTGGTGTGCGACGTGGCAGCGGTGGCCGTGTGGCCGGTGGAGCCGCTCCGCACGACCTTGCCGGTGTTCGTGGCGTTCGCCGTGGCCGCCGCGTTGGCCGGCGTCGGCGGCCGGGCCGTGGACAGCGTCGGCGACGGGCCGGTCTGGGCGAGGACGATGTCGCCGCCCGATGGGTTGCCCGACGCCAGCGTGTCGCCCGCCGTGTTCTCGGTGCCGTGGTTGAGCAGGAGGCTGCCCACGACGGCACCGAGCGCGAGCACCGCGCCCGCGGCGACACCGGTCAGGGCCCTGCGAGTGGCACGAGAACGGGTGGCGGGCTGGAAGCCCTCCCGCTCCAGGAGCTGGGCAACGGAGATGGGCCCACGACGGTAAGCAGGCCCTAAGTCCTCGGTGTCACCGTCAGTAGCAAAGCTCACTTCCATTACCTCCGTGTGGGGTACGTTGACGCCCTAGCACGGCCAATCCCCGTAGCCGTGCGCTGACGCAGGGGCGAAGTTATCACACCGTGACCTAGTGAATCAGGGGAATTCTGTGATCACCGTCACTCCGGAAACGTCGCCAGGCGTACGGCCGGACGGCCGAACACCAGGCTCGGCCGTCCGGACGTGCGCTTACCCGCACGGTGGTGTCAGTAGCGGTGGGTACCGGTGGCGACGGGTCAGTAGCGGTAGTGCTCCGGCTTGTACGGGCCCTCGACGTCCACGTCGATGTACTCCGCCTGCTCCTTCGTGAGCTTCGTCAACTCGGCGCCCAGCGCGTCCAGGTGCAGCCGGGCCACCTTCTCGTCCAGCTTCTTGGCCAGCCGGTAGACCTCGCGGTCCCACTCGTTCGGCTTGGTGAACAGCTCGATCTGCGCGATCACCTGGTTGGTGAAGCTGGTCGACATCACGAACGACGGGTGGCCGGTGGCGTTGCCCAGGTTGAGCAGCCGACCCTCGGACAGCACCAGGATGGAGTGGCCGTCCGGGAACACCCACTCGTCCACCTGCGGCTTGATGTTGATCCGGCGCACGCCCGGCCAGCGGGCCAGGCCGGCCATGTCCAGCTCGTTGTCGAAGTGGCCGATGTTGCCCAGGATCGCCTGGTGCTTCATCCGCGACATGTGCTCGGCCGTCACGACGTCCTTGTTGCCGGTCGTGGTGATGACGATGTCCGCCTCGGCCAGCACCGTCTCCAGCTTGCGCACCGGGAAGCCGTCCATCGCGGCCTGCAGCGCGTTGATCGGGTCGATCTCGGTGACGACGACCCGCGCGCCCTGGCCCTTGAGTGACTCGGCGGCACCCTTGCCGACGTCGCCGTAACCGCACACGACGGCCGTCTTGCCGCCGATCAGCACGTCGGTGCCACGGTTGATGCCGTCGATCAGCGAATGCCGGATGCCGTAGCGGTTGTCGAACTTGCTCTTGGTGACCGAGTCGTTGACGTTGATCGCCGGGAACAGCAGTTCGCCGGCCGCCGCCAGCTGGTAGAGCCGGTGCACACCGGTGGTGGTCTCCTCGGTGACGCCGACGATGCCCTCACCGATCTTCGTCCACTTGTTCGCGTCCGCCGCCAGCGAGGCGCGCAGCAGGTCCAGGAAGACGCCCCACTCCTCGGAGTCGTCGTCGGACGTGGGCGGCACGACGCCCGCGGCCTCGTAGGCGGCGCCCTTGTGCACGAGCATGGTCGCGTCGCCGCCGTCGTCCAGGATCATGTTCGGGCCGTCCGACGGCCAGGTGAGCATCCGCTCCGTCGCCCACCAGTACTCGCGCAGGCTCTCACCCTTCCAGGCGAACACCGGCACGCCTTTCGGCTCCTCCGGCGTGCCGTGTGGCCCGACGACGACCGCGGCAGCAGCATGGTCCTGGGTGGAGAAGATGTTGCAGGACGCCCAGCGCACTTCTGCTCCCAGAGCGACCAGCGTTTCGATCAACACGGCCGTCTGCACGGTCATGTGCAGTGAACCGGAGATCTTCGCACCCTTGAGCGGATACACCTCGGCATATTCACGCCGCAACGCCATCAATCCGGGCATCTCGTGTTCGGCAAGGCGAATCTCCTTGCGCCCGAACTCGGCCAGCGAAAGATCAGCGACCGCGAATTCAATGCCGTTACGAGTCTGCAACCGCTCCGAGTCCAGCGTGGTCATGACGCCCTTCCTGAAGTTTTCCGAGTATGAGCAACAGTACCGGTCAGACCTCTGCGGATTCCCTAGTGTGTCGGAGGTCGGCCACGATGGCACCGGTTGACGAGCGACGCGCCACAGCGGTCGCGTGGGGCGACCGAGCCCCGCTCGGCGCGCTGCGGCAGTCAGGAGGAACAGTGATGATCCCCGGACCGGACACGCGGGTGATCGAATTCCGCGTGCACGGAATCCTGGGCACCACGCCGGAAAGTCTCGTCGACTCCGTCGCCGCCGTGGACGTCGCCGGGGACGGCCGGGGCCGGGTGGTCCGACCCGCCGACCGGCTGCGGCGCCCGGCGCCCGGACCGGTGCTGAAGGCCGACGGCCGCCCGACGGCCCGCCACCTGGAGGGCTACGTCTGGGGCGGGCTGACCTCCGGCGGCTGGTCGAAGGCCATGTGGGCGCTGCTGTTCCCGTTCTCCCTGGCCAACGTGGCGTCCTGGATGCTGCCGCCGGTGGCCGACGGCCGGACGGCGAAGGCGCTGGGCGCGTGCTGCCGGGGCCTGCTGCGGCTGGCCGCCGTGCTGCTGACGGTGCTGCTGGTGGCGCAGATGGCGGTCGTGTCGACGGACCTGCTGGCCACCCAGTGCCTGGCGCCGGGCAGCGGCTGCCTGACGTTCGTGCCCGACTCGATGCGCACCACCGCCGCGATCCGACCGGTGATCGGGATCGTGCCGCTGCTGCTGGTGCTGCTCGTGCTGCACGGGGTGTCCAAGGTCAACTGGACGGCCGACGGAGCGGAGCCGGCCGGGGCACCGCGCAAGCTGTCCCGGCTGCCCGGCGCGAACCGGGTCGCCGACCCGGACGCGCCCGCGCTGCGCACGCTGCACCTGACCGCGGCACTGGCCGCCGTGGCGTTCCTGACCCTGGGCGGGCCGCGCGGCACGCACGGCATCGCCGTCGTCACGTGGTCCGTCGCCGTGGTGCTGCTGGTCGGCAGCCTGCTGCTGGCGCTGGTGTTCGGTGACCCGACCGGTGCCCGCCCGGGACGGGCCGGACGGTGGCTGCTGGCGGCACTGTCTCCGGTGCGGCGGCGGTCGCTGCTGGTCCTGGCCGTGCTGACGGTGGCGTCGGTGCCGGCCGTGCGGCCGAGGCTGGGCACGCACCTGCCGGGCACCGGCCCGACCGTCGGCCTGGTCACCGAGACACTGGCCGGCACGTGTGTGGTGTTCGCCCTGCTGTTGGTGCCGGCGGCGCTGCTGGCCCGCTCCCGGTGGCGCGAGCAGCCTGCCGAACTGCGGCCGTGGGCAGGCGGGTGGATGGCCGCGCCGTTCACGACGCTCGCCGCGCTGCTGGGCGGCGGGTTCGGTGCCGGTGTCGGCATCACCGTCCGGCAACTGCTCGGCGGGCCACCGCTGGCGCTGCCGCACGGGTACGCGTTCACCACGCTGCTGTGGGGCATCGCGGGTGCGCTGGCCGCGGTCGCGGTGGTCGTGGCGCTGGCCGTGGTCGGGGTGCGACGGATGCTGTTCGGCGCACCGGTGCCCGAGGAGGTGCCGCTGCTGCACGAGGGCAGGACTGCCGACGCGGCCGCGGCGGCCCCGGCGTGGCGGCTGGCCGCGTGGGGCAGACGGCACGCCCACCACGTCGTGCTGACGGTGTTCGGCGTGCTCGCGGTCGGTGCCGTCGTGTCGGCCGTGCCGTGGCTGAACGGGGCGCTACCGCCGACCTGGACCGAGCCGCTGGCCGCCATCGGGTTCGCCGCGCTGGCGCTGCTCGCGGGGGCGCTGCTGCGCGAGGTGTACGCGGCGGCCCGACAGGCCGACACGGCCCGCCACCTGGGCGGACTGTCCGACCTGTGCTGTTTCTGGCCGCGCGAGTCGCATCCGATCGTGCCGCCCTGCTACGCGCTGAAGGTCGTGCCGGAACTGGCCGCCCGCACCCACGACCACTTGGCGGAGCCCAACACGCGGGTGGTGCTGACCGGGCACAGCCAGG
>DASZXM010000749.1:0-10190 GCA_035546415.1 Pseudonocardiaceae bacterium | reverse complement strand
CCGCGGCCGCACCCGCCTGGAACCTACCGAGCGGGCCGGAGTACCAGTTCCGTGATCGAGTCGGGCGGCAACGTCCGCGCTCCCGTTGCCGCGGCGGCGCTCCGGGTGATGCCGTGACCGCCGACCGACAGTTGCAGCGCGCCCGGCCGGGCGTGATAGCCGGCGACCGCCAGGTCGATCTCGTGCGCTGCCGCGAGATCCTCGTTGAGCAGCAACACCACGAGGCTGCCGTCGCGCTGCCGGGCGGCGTACGTGACCACCGGGCCGGCCGCACCGTCGACCGTCACCAGCCTGCTGCCCGGTGACGCCAGCGCCGTCGTGAGTTCCTGCCCGTAGTAAGGCGTGAACGGCACATCGGTCGGCGACGGACCCGCGCCGCTCGCCAACTGGCCGCCACTGGAGATCAGGCCCAGGTCCGAGTAGTAGTCGTCGTCGGTTGATCCGTTGTACAACGCCCACCAGTCAACGGAACTCGCGCCGTTCTCCAGTGCGGTCAGCTCGTCGTCGGCCAGGTAGAGCGCGTTGTCGACGCTGGTCTGCTGGTCGCCCCTGGCGACCGCGGAGTTCGTCTCGCCGACCACGATCCGCACCCGCGGACCGACCATGGCCCTGGTCTCGGCCAGCACGGTCGGGAGTTCCCGGACGGCGTCGAAGAAACCCTGCGCGCCGAACGGATACCAGTGCAGGTCGACGAAATCGACCGAATCGCCTGCCGCCGCGAGCACCTGCTGGTCCCAGGTCTGGAACGGCGTGCCCGGCGCCGGTGGCGCCAGTTCCACACCGATCCGGACCGACGGGTCGACCGCCTTCATCGCCTTGGCGTACGCGACGACGTTGCGGCCGTACGCCGTAGCGCTCTTGTCCTGGTGCGCGTCGGGTTCCACGTTGATGCCCAGGGCGCCGTTGAGGTACACCTCCTCGCCGATCGCCCAGTCGCGCACCCCGTCGTGCCGGATGCGGTTGGCGTACCGCACCCACGCGGCCGCCTCCTGCGGGCTCCCGGTGCCGTAGTTGACGTGCACCAGAGTGCTCGCGCCGGTTTCGTGCGCGATGTGCTCGAACTGGTCGAAACCGAACTGTGCCGGCAGTTCCGAGTAGTCGGTGTCGTGCAGGTCCCGCTCCGGGTCCGGGGACAGCGTGCCGGTGCGCCAGTGGTACAGGTCGCTCACGCCTCCCCCGTTGAACTCCAACTCGCCCAGGCCGGCCCGCCTGATCAGGCCCGGTGTCGCCGGATCGAGCAGGTGGCCGTTCCAGATCGGCGTGTTCGCGCCGATCGAGTCCCGCTGCACGGTCGTGATCACCTGGTCCGCCCGCACGGTGACGGTCGCCGGACCGGGATCGGCGACGGCGGTGCCGGTACCGGCCAGTGCGAACGCGGTGACGACCGCGCCCACGGCTGTCGCTCGCATCTGATCCTCCCCCGTGGGAGCCGGTCGGCTCCCCCGTGTCGACCATGCTGTCGTCCGATCCGGACGGGTACGCATGACAGGCAGTCGACGTCGACAACGACGAATGTCATGGCACGCCCGCGATCACGCGATGTCATGTCCCCGTTGCTGACATGTGTCACGCGAAGCTGCTGATTCGTCGCACTAACGCTCTCACCTGCGGATATGTAGCGTTGTCGGCATGAACGAATCAGCAGCTCACCGCCAACCGACCACCAACGTGTCGCCCAGGCCGCGAACCCGCCCGACCCGGCGCCCACCCGGCATGCGGTTCGGCGATCCGGGCGGCCGGGCGCATGATGGACGAATGGTGCTGCAACTGCCGACCACCGGACTGACCACCGTGCGGCGCAGGCTGGGAACGGGCCTGTTCGGGCTGGTGGCCGGGCCGAACGGCCAACGCGACCGGATCCGCATCCACGACACGCCCGGTCCGCGCTGGTTCGAGCCGGGTCGTCCGGTGCGGCGCGTGCACGCCGACGCCTCGATGTTCGTCGGCGGGCTGCGGGCGCTGTTACTCCAGTCGCTGCATCCGCTGGCGATGGCGGCCGTCGCGGCCCACTCCGGCTACCGGGGCGACCCGTGGGGCCGGTTACAGCGCACCAGCGGGTTCCTCGCGGTGACGACGTTCGGCACGGAGTCGGACGCGTTGCGGGCCGTGCGCCGGGTGCGGGCCGTGCACGAGCGGGTCACCGGCACCGCGCCGGACGGGCGGCCGTACCGGGCGGGCGATCCGCATCTGCTGCGCTGGGTGCACGTCGCCGAGGTGGACAGTTTCCTGCGCTGCCACCAGCGCTACGGCGACCACCCCCTGGACGAGGAGGGCTGCGACGGCTACGTCGCCGACATGGCCGTCGTCGCGCGCCACCTCGGCGTGCCCGATCCGCCGACCAACCAGGCGGAACTGGCCGAGCAGTTGGCGTCGTTCCGGCCGGAGCTGCGCGGCACCAGGGAAGCACGGGAGGCGGCGCGGTTCGTGATCCTTCAGGCGCCGCTGCCGCTGTGGGCGCGGCCGGCGTACGGAGTGTTGGCGGCCACGGCCGTGAGCACGCTGCCGTCGTGGGCGCGGTGGCCCTTGCGGCTGCCCTACCTGCCGATGACCGAGGCGACGGCGATCCGGTTGGCGGGACACAGCATCGTGGGTGCGATCCGCTGGGTGATGACTCCGCCCGACAGGGACTGAGATCATCACACCATGATCGCCGCCGGGGACACGTACGTCGCGTTGGGCAGTTCGTTCGCGGCGGGCCCGGGCATCAGACCGATCGAACACCGCCGCGCCGGACGGTCCGCGCGGAACTACGCACACCAGGTCGCCGACGCCCTGTCGCTGCACCTGGTGGACGTGACGTGTTCCGGTGCGACGACGGCGAACGTCCTCACCGAGCGGCAACGCCGCCTGCCACCCCAGATCGACGGGGTCACGGCGGACGCGAAACTCGTCACGATCACGGTGGGCGGCAACGACATCGGCTACATCGGCGGCTTGGTCCGGGGCAGCGTCGTGAACGCGGTGCTGGACCGGTTGCGGTTCCTGCCGGACCGGTGGCGTGGTTCGGTGCGGTACGAGGCGCCGACGGACCAGTGCGACACGCTGGTGGAGTCACTGGTGACGCTCGTGCGAGCGGTGCGGTCCCGGGCACCGGGAGCGCGCATCCTGCTGGTGGACTACCTGACCGTGCTCGGCCCGGACGCCCACCGCTGCCGCGAACTACCCCTGGGCGACGACGCCGTGCGACAGGTCCGGACAACGGCGGACCGACTGGCGGCCGCGTTCCGCACGGCGGCACAACGGTCCGGCGCACACCTGGTGCCCGCATCGGCAGCAAGCGTCGACCACGGCGTGGGCTCAGCGGACCCATGGGTGAGCGGCTTCCACGGCAAGCCGCCGTACCACCCGACGCTGGCCGGCATGACAGCGGTCGCCGACCTCATCCTGCGGTCGGTCCGGTAGTCCCAAGGCTGTCAGGCCCGCTTACGGGATCTGCCCGCCCGGTCGGGTCTACCCGCTGCCGGCCGCCTGTTCCCCAAGATCGGCGACCTGGGAGTCGGGCGCGACTCACCGCCGCGCTCAGCGACACCCCGCCGCCAGCAGCTGCGCCGGCCCGCCACCACCCCGACGCGACACCCACACGACCGCTGTTCGACCGCTGTTCGACCGCTGTTCGACCGCCGTGCGGACCAGCCGCCCCGCCAGGACGACATGCCGGTGATCAACCCACCTGCTGCCCACCGCAATAGCCGATACCGCCAGCACCGCTCCCCGAAGTCGATCCCGACCGGGCCGACCGGGTCCGCACGACCGGCCGGCACGTCCTGGCCGAGCCGCCGCTCGACCGACGACTGCGGGTGTCTTCTGGCATCGTCAAGCGCGCCATCGCCACATACCAGCCCGGTAGCCGGTCACCGACCGGACCAGCTACTCGGCCCTCGACCGACCCGTGGCAACCACCGCCCACCTTCACGGCCTTGGAGCTAGCCTGGCGGGCGCGCCGTGTTGTGGTAGCCGAAGACCCGCCGCTCCCGGGCCGTCACCCGGTGCATCACGGCCGACCGGCGTGGGGTGCCGGTCGCCGTCCGGTATGCAGCCGTGTCGAACAACTCCACGCCGTCGATCTCGTGCAGCGCCAGCAGTGCCGGTCCGCCGCCCTCGACCAGCCGGTAGCGCCTGATCCGGCGCCAGCCCGGGATGGCCAGCAGCAGCGGCACATGCTCCTCCCGGTACCAGGCGTCCAGGCCGGCCTCGTCCGGGGTCGTCAGCGCGACCGCGACCACCACCGGGCACTCCCGGGCCGGCTCGCCCTGGTCGTCAAACAGCTCGTACACCCGCCGCTCCAGCGTCGCCAGCCCTGACACCACGGACTGCTCGCGCGGGCTACGGTGCCGCAGCGCCTGGTACGCCGGACCGCCGAGCGCCTCGATGTCCAGCTCGTACCAGGCCAACCAACTGGGCCGCAGACCGTCGACCGCCCGGTAGCGGTAGCCGGTCCGGATGCCGGGTACCGTCAGCCGGGCGGGGGCGTGCTCGGTGTCGTACCAGTCGTGGAACTCGCTCTCCGGCACCCGGCCGGGCTCGGCGTACACGAACAGCAGTCCCTCAGTCATCCGGTATCGTCTTTCCAGGAGAGGAGTGGTGGTGTCGCGAGAGGACCCGGATGTCATCGACTCCGTGGAGAAGGCCTTCCGGCTGCTGCAGACCTTCTCCGCGCAGCGGCCGGCGATGACGGTCAGCGAAGCGGCCGCGGCGACCGGGCTGACCCGTGCGACCGCCCGCCGGATCCTGCTCACCCTGGAACGGTTGGGTTTCGCCGAGACCGACGGCCGGTCCTTCCGGCTCACGCCCGGTGTCCTGCGGCTCGGCTACGGCTACTTGTCCGCGCTGCCGTTCTGGGAGTACGCCCAGCCGCACATGCGGGTGCTGTCCGACGAGGTCCGCGAGTCCAGCTCGATGGCCACTTTGGACGGTGATCAGATCGTCTACGTGGCACGGGTTCCGGCGGTCCGGTCGATGAGCATCACGCTCGCGGTCGGGTCCCGGCTGCCGGCTTATCCCACGTCGATGGGCCGGGTACTGCTGGCCGCCCTCGGCGAGCGCGACCTCAAGTCCTATTTGGACACTACCGAGCTGCGTGGGCTCACCCCGAACACCATCACCGACACCGACCGGCTGCGCGCCGAACTGCGCCGGGTCGCCGAGCAGGGTTTCGCGGTGGTGGACGGCGAACGGGAGGAGGGCGTCCGCTCGGCCGCCGCTCCGGTGCGCAACTCGGCCGGCCGGGTGATCGCGGCGCTGAACGTGTCCGCGAACGCCGCCCGGGTCTCGGTCGACCAGCTGCGCGAGGAGTTCGTGCCGAAGCTGATCGCCACCGCGAACGCGATCACCAAGGACATCGCCGGACTGCATTAGGGCTGCTGACATGGTGGTTGACATGGTGGCGTTCGACCAGCGAGCGGGTCAGTCGTCATGTCCGAAGTCCTCATTCCGCGAAACCGAAGCACTGCCGCGGATTGGTCACCAGCAGCCGGTGCAGCGCCGCGTCGTCCGGCGCGATCTCGGTCAGCAGGTTCACCAGTTCCCCGTCGTTGGGCATGAAGCCGTGCGTGTTCGGGTGCGGGAAGTCCGTCCCCCACACCACCCGGTCCGGGGCGTGCCGGGCGAGCAGCCGGGCGAGCGCCGCCGCGTCGGCGAGATCCGGCGGTCGGGTGGCGATCCGGTCGGCGCCGGACAGCTTGACCCACACCGATCCGGTGTCCAGCAAACGAAGCAGCGCCCGCACCGGCGCGCTGTCCAGGCCGGCACGCAGGTCCACCCGGGCCATGTGGTCGATCACCACCGGCAGCGGCAGGGACCGCACCAGGTCGGCGTGCTCGGCGATGCCGTCCCCCGCCACGTGCAGGGCGACATGCCAGCCGACCGGTTCGATCCGCCGCACGATCGCCCGGATCTCCGCCAGCGAGGGCGCCGGCCCCAGATGCGGGGTGAAGTGCAGCCGGGCGCCGCGCACACCCGCCGCGTCGAGCCTGCGGATCTCCGCGTCCGGCGTGTCCGGGGTGACCAGGGCGACGCCGCGGTAGGCGCCGTTGCCGGCGGCCAGCGCGTCCAGCAGCACCGCGTGGTCGGTGCCGTGGCAGGCGGACTGCACGATCACGGCACGCTGGAAGCCGAGAAAGTCGTGCAGCCGCCGCAGGTCCTCCTTCGGCGCCTCGGGTGGCGTGAAGGTACGGTCCGGCGCGTACGGGAAGCGGTCCGTGGGCCCGAAAATGTGGCAGTGTGCGTCGCAACTGCCGGCGGGTAGCCGGATACGCGGCGCCACCGGGTGCGGATCCGGACCGGGACAGGTGGTCTGGAGCATCTGCTCACCCCTTCGTCAATCACACCGAGCGGTCATGCCGCCGTCCACGACGAGCTCCGTGCCGGTGATGAACCGGGCTTCGTCCGAGGCGAGGAACAGCGCGGCGTAGGCGGTGTCCCGGCCGTCACCCATGAAACCCAGCGGAATGCGCGCCTGCCGCTGCGCCAGCAATGCCTCGACATCGCCGCCGGCCCGCTGTCCGGCCAGCCGTGCCTCGACCATCGGGGTGTGCAACTGGCCGGGTACCACGGTGTTCGACCGGATGCCGTCCGCCGCGTGCTGCACCGCGATCACCCTGGACAGCTGGATCACGCCGGCCTTCGCCGAGGCGTAACCGACCTGCGGCGAGCCGGTCCACCGGATCCCGGAGGTCGATGCGGTGTTCACGATCGCGCCACCGCCCCGCTCCTGCAGCACCGGGATCACGTGCTTGCAGGTCAGGTAGACGCTGGTGAGGTTGTAGTCGAGTTGTGCGGACCAGTCCCGCTCACTGAGTTCGACCGGTCCGCCGGGCCGTGATCCGCCGACGTTGTTGACCAGGATGTCGACCCCGCCGAACCGCTCGACGCAGGCGGCGACCATGGCCGCGACGGCCGGACCGTCGGTGACGTCGCAGAAGTGCGTGTGCACGACGCCGCCGCCGGCCTCGATCATGCCGACCGTCTCGGTCACTGCGTCCGGTTCGCGGTCCACCGCGAACACCTTCGCACCTTCCCGGGCGAACAGCACGGCGGCGGCCCGCCCGTTTCCCCAGCCGGAGCCGACGCTGCCCGCACCGGTGACGATCGCGATCTTGCCGGCCAGCCGGCCGCTCACGGCTGTCCCACCGCCAGTGCCACGAGAAACCTCGACACCATGTTGTAGGCGCCCACCGTCACGGTCAGTTCGACGATCTGCTGCGGGCCGAAATGTTCACTCAGCGCGTGGAAATCTTCGTCCGGCACGGCGATGTCCCGGGTCATGGCGTCGGTGTAGGCGCGGGTGGCGCGCTGCCGTGCGTCCAGGGCCGCGGGGTCCCCGTCGGCGCGCAGCGCGTCGATTTGTTCGGTGGTCAGGCCCGCGTCCTTGGCGACCGGTTCGTGTGCCGCCCACTCGTACGTGGCCCCGTTGAGCGCCGCGACCCGCAGGATCGCCAACTCCCGGATGTCCGGTGGCAGCGAGGACGCACCGCGGATCGCGCCGAGCAGGCTGTTCCAGCCGTCGGCGAACGCCGGGCTGTGCAGCAGCATGCCGTCGAGGTCGGTGAGGTGCCCACCCCGGCGCCGCCGGATGCGGTCGGCGACCTCGCTGCCGTCGGCCACGTAGTCGAGCCTGGCCAATGTCACTCCTTTCACGCCACCGGAACGGATTCCGGGGTACTTGTCACGGGTTGGCCGGACGAGATCGCTCGCGCCCGGTCGAGATCGAGGACGCCTTCCCAGCGGCTCACCACGATGCTGCCGACGATCTGGCCGCACAGGCTGACCAGGCCGCGCATGGTGGACAGGAACCGGTCCACGCCGAGGATCAGCATGATGCCGGCGATCGGCACGACGCCGGTGGTGGACAGCGTCGCGGCGAGGATGACGAAGCCGGCGCCGGCCACGCCGGCACTGCCCTTGGAGGTGATCATGAACACCGCGAGCAGCCCGATCTGCTGCCACACGGACAGGTTCAGGTCGAAGGCCTGCGCGATGAACAGCGAGGCGAAACCGAGGTAGAGGCAGACGCCGTCGCCGTTGAAAGCGTAGCCGGAGGGCACCACGAGGCCGACGATCCGCTTCGGGCAGCCGAGCCGCTCCAGCTTGGTCATCAGCTGCGGCATCACGGCTTCGTAGTTCGCGGTGCCGAGGGTGATCAGCAGTTCGTCCTTGAAGTACCGGTACAGCCGCAGGATCCGCACCCCGCACAGCCGGGCGACCAGCCCGAACACCAGCACGCCGAACAGGATTCCGCTGATCCAGAACAGCAGCACGAACCCGCCGAGGCTCTCCAGGGTGCTCGCGCCGAACTTGCCGGTGGTGTAGGCCATCGCTCCGAACGCGCCGATCGGCGCCACGTACATGATCAGCCGGACGATGCCGAACATGACATCGCTGATCCGTTCGACGCCGCGAACCAGCGGCTCACCCTTCTCCCCCAACGCCTTGACCGCGATCGCGAACAGGATGGCGATCAGCAGCACCTGCAGGACGTTGCCGTCGGTGAACGCGCTGACCACGGTCTTGGGGATGATGTTGACCAGGAAGTCGTACCAGTGCTGGGATTCGCCGGTGTGCGCGTACTGCGCGGCGCTGCCGGACAGCTTGAGCGAGTGCGGGTCGGCGTGGATGCCGGCGCCCGGTCGCAAGACGTCCATCACCACCAGGCCGACGATCAGCGCGACCGTGGTGAGCACCTCGAAGTAGACGAGAGCCTTCACACCGATCCGGCCGACGCTGGCCAGCTCACCGGCCGAGGCGATGCCGGTCACGATCGTGCAGAACACCACCGGTGCGATCAACATCTGGATGAGGGAGATGAACCCGGTCCCCACGGGTTGCAGCGCAACCCCTGCCCCCGGCGCGACGAATCCCAGTACCGCGCCCAGCACGATGGCCACGAGCACGGTGAGGTAGAGCTTGCTGGTGAAGGCGCTTCGCACAACTGTTCCGGCCGACATCATCGTCTCCGCTGTTCGACTGACGCACATCCGAACGACTGACGAACAGACCTTCGCACTCCTCGCCCATTCGGGTCAAGCCCCGCGCCGACCACGCTCGGACTACCTGGCCGCGGTCACGTCTGCCATTGGCTCGCGTGCTCGCTGACGTCGACCGGTGCCAGGTCGGCGACCAGGCGTTGGTGGCGCGCGTTGAGCCTGCCGTGCACGGCTTCCGCCGTGGCGGTCGGGCAGCGGGCCGGGTTCCATGCGAGGACCGTGCGCCGGGACGCGCACGGGACGAGCGGGACCAGGTGCAGGTTGCCGGCCGTCAGCGGGCTGGCCAGCGCGACGCACGAACCGGTCACGACGAGTTCGGCCACCATCGGGCCGGCGTACCGGATGTCCGGCCGGAAACCGGCCGCGCGGCACAGTTCGACGAGGTATTCGTGGCCGCTCGAACCGGCCGGGCCGGCCGCCCACGGCTCGTCGGCCAGGTCGGCGAGGCGGATGGTGGGTTCGTCCGCCAGACGGTGTGTGGGGGCCAGCGCGACCCACAGCGGGTCGATGCCGACGGTCGCGCAGCGCACGTGCCGGTCGGGCCGGAACTGTGGTGTCGGGTAGTCGTACGCCCAGGCCAGGTCCGCCACGCCGGTGCACACGGCGGCCAAGGCGTTCGCGGTGACCGTGTACACGGCTGCCACGGCGGCCTGGCACAGCACTTCGGTGAGCGGCGCGACCAACTCGTAGTCGGTGGCCACCCGCAGGTCGCCAGGCGTGTCCCTGCGCAGCACGCGAGCGCCGTCCTCGAACTCGCGGGCCGCGGACACGGCGGCGCGGGCCGCTGGTAGCAGCAGTTCGCCGGCCGGGGTGGGCCACACGGACCGGGTGGTGCGGTCGAACAGGTGGACGCCGAGCGTCTTCTCGATCCGGGCCAGCTGGCTGCTCAGCGCCGACTGCGGCAGCCCGAGCCGGTCAGCGGCCCGGCTGAAGCTCAGCTCGTCGGCCAACGTGATGATGACGCGCAGATGCCGAAGTTCGAGATCCACGGGTGCCTCCGCCGAAGTGTCGGTTGAGCCCACGATGGCGGACAGGTGTTGGAAAGAAGTTGAACGACCGTGACCAGCGCGGACGCCCGGTCACGGGGCACCTGGATGCGAAGTCCCTCAATCTTTCGCCCGACCCGGCAGCACCGGCACACCGAAGCGCCGTAGCGTGGCCGAGGCTGTTCTACTCCCAGGTCGGTTGGATCGTTGCTCGGAGTTCGCG
>DASZXM010000748.1:0-11760 GCA_035546415.1 Pseudonocardiaceae bacterium | reverse complement strand
CCGGCATGCCGGGCACCTGCGCTCCCGGGAAAGGCATACCGGGCACGGGCATACCGGGCGCCGGCGTCCCGGGCGCGTAGCCCGTGCCGGGCGCCTGCGGGACGGGCAGGCCCATGCTCGGCGGCACACCAGGCCCCGGTGGCATCGGCTGCATCGCCGGCCCCGGTGGCATCGGTGGCATCGGTGGCTGGCCGTACGCCGGCGGGCCGCCGGGTACCTGCCCGTACGGCCCGCCCTGCTGTGGTGGCTGCCAGTTGACCATGCGTGTCCCCTCCCCGTACCCGGGGACAACGCTACGGCCCGTCAGCGCGTCATGCGTCGATTTCGGCCAGCACGTCGTCGCTGACGTCGAAGTTGCCGTAGACGTTCTGCACGTCGTCGCAGTCCTCGAGCGCGTCGACCAGCCGCAGCACCTTGCGGGCGCCGTCGGCGTCCAGCGGGACCGTCATCGTCGGCAGGAAGCTCGCCTCCGCCGACTCGTAGTCGTCGCCCGCGTCCTGCAGCGCCTTGCGCACCGCGACCAGGTCCGTCGCCTCGGACACGATCTCGAAGCTGTCGCCGAGGTCGTTGACCTCCTCCGCGCCCGCGTCCAGCACCGCGAGCAGCACGTCGTCCTCGGTCAGGCCGTCGGTCTTGGGCACGATCACGACACCCTTGCGGTTGAACATGTACGCCACCGAGCCGGGGTCGGCCATGTTGCCGCCGTTGCGGTTCATCGCCGTGCGCACCTCGCCTGCCGCGCGGTTGCGGTTGTCGGTGAGGCACTCGATCAACAGCGCGACACCGCCGGGGCCGTAGCCCTCGTACATGATCGTCTGCCAGTCGGCGCCGCCCGCCTCCTCGCCGGCACCCCGCTTGCGCGCCCGCTCGACGTTGTCGGCGGGCACGGAGTTCTTGCGTGCCTTCTGGATCGCGTCGTACAGCGTCGGGTTGCCGTCCGGGTCACCGCCACCGGTCCGCGCCGCGACCTCGATGTTCTTGATCAGCTTCGCGAACAGCTTGCCGCGCTTGGCATCGACGGCGGCCTTCTTGTGCTTGGTGGTCGCCCACTTCGAGTGGCCGCTCATCTTCCTATTCCTCCGTCATGTCACTTGCGTCCGGAGACCATCCGCACGAACAGTTCGTGCACCCGGCCGTCACCGGTCAGCTCCGGGTGGAACGCGGTGGCAAGGACGCTCCCCTGCCGAACCGCGACGATCTTACCTGCGGCGATGCCGGCTGCCGGCGAGTCCGGCACGGTCGCCAGGACCTCGACGTGGTCGGCCGTCGACTCCACCCAGGGTGCCCGGATGAACACCGCGTGCACCGGGCCGCCGGGCACGTCGACGAACGCCAGGTCCTCCTCGAAGGAGTCGACCTGCCGGCCGAACGCGTTCCGGCGCACCACCATGTCCAGCGCCCCCAGTTGGTGCTGGTCGGGCCGGCCGTCCCGGACCTCCTTGGCCAACAGGATCATCCCGGCACACGAGCCGTACGCGGGCATCCCGTCGGCCAGCCGGTCGCGCAGCGGAGCGAGCAGCTCGAACGTGTCCAACAGGCGGCTCATCGTGGTCGACTCGCCGCCGGGCAGCACGAGGCCGTCCACGTCGGCCAGCTCGCCGGGCCGCCGCACCGGGCGCGCCTCCGCCCCGGCCGCCCGCAGTGCGGCCAGGTGTTCGCGGACGTCGCCCTGGAGGGCCAACACGCCCACGAGTGGTCGTTTCGCCCCACTCACGACTGCTCCCTCCCGACCGGCTCGACCCTGAAACACTACGCAATGTGTCCCTGTCGGCGCTGTCCGGGTGTCGTGGTCAGGAGCGTCCGGCGGCCAACTCACGCACCCGCCCGCGGACGGCGAACCAACCCAGCACCAGCAGTGCCGCGACGCCGGGAGAGCCGTAGATCATGATCCGGCCGGCCGGTACGTCGAACCAGCTCAGGGCGAACACGAGCACCAGGAACCCGATGGTGATGTAGTTGGTGTAAGGCGCGAAGGGCAGCCGGTATTCCGGTCGGCGCACGTCACCGCGTTTCGCGGCCCGCTGCAGGGCCAGGTTGCACACCATGATCATGGTCCACATGCAGATGATGCCCAACGCGGAGAAGTTCACCGCGATCTCGAACGCGCTGGCGGGCAGCAGCAGGTTCAGCACGACGCCCAGCACGTAGACGCACGCGGTGAGCAGCACGCCGCCGTAGGGCACGCCGTTGCGCCCGATGACGCCGGTGAACCTGGGCGCCGAGCCGTTCATCGCCAGCGACCGCAGGATGCGGCCGGTGGAGTACAGCCCGGAGTTGACGCTGGACAGCGCCGCGGTGAGCACGACGAGGTCCATGATGCCGCCGGCACCGGGCACGCCCAGCCGGGACAGGAACGTCACGAACGGGCTCTCCGTGCCGCTGTAGTCGTTCCACGGCAACAACATCACCAGCAGCAGGACGGAGCCGACGTAGAAGATCGCGATGCGCCAGCCGACGGCGTTCACGGCCTTGGGGATGACCGTGCGCGGCTCGTGCGCCTCGCCCGCCGTGACGCCGACCATCTCGATGGCGGCGTAGGCGAACACGACGCCCTGCAGGATCAGCAGGGCGGCGACGAAGCCGTGCGGGAAGAAGCCGCCATGGTCGACGACCAGTTGCGGGCCGGTGGACTGGCCGGCGACGTCGTGGCGGGTGACGAGCACGACGATGCCGACGATCATGAACAGCACCAGTGCGATGACCTTGACCCCGGCGAACCAGAACTCCAGTTCGCCGAACAGCTTCACCGACACCAGGTTCACCGACAGCACGACGACGAGCGCGATCAGCGCCGGGATCCACTGCGGCACGTGCGGCGCGAAGTAGCGCACGTAGATGGCGGCGGCCGTCACGTCGCCGATGCCGGACATCGCCCAGTTGAGGAAGTACATCCACCCGGCGAAGAACGCGGCCTTCTCGCCCAGGAACTCGCGCGAGTACGACACGAACGAGCCGGACGTGGGCCGGTGCATGACCAGTTCGCCCATGGCGCGCACCACGAAGAACGCGAACACGCCGGACACGGCGTAGACGATCGCCAGCGACGGGCCCGCGCTGTGCAGGCGGGAGCCCGCGCCGAGGAACAGGCCGGTGCCGATGGCGCCGCCCATCGCGATCATCTGCACGTGCCGCGGGCGCAGGCCATGCTGGTAACCGGCGTCCTCGACGGCGACCAGGTCGGTGCGCGAGACGTAACCGGCTTCGGTGGGCATGACTCTCCTCGCTGGCGGTGACGGTCCGAACGCGGATCGTAGCCAGGGACGGCGGGTTCCGCTCAGCGAACGCCGGCCAGCCGCAGCCCGGCCGTGGTGGCGACGGCCGCGGCGACGACCACCAGGAAGGGCACTTTGCGGGCCGCCAGCACACCGCCGACCAGCACACCGGCCGGCCGGGCCCAGCCGGCGAAGTCGTGCCCCTGAGTCAGTGCGGACGTGGCCACGAGGGCGACGAGCAGCACGCTCGCGCCGACCGACAGCAGGCGCGTGACGCGCGGACCGAGCCGGATCCGGCCGTGCAGCAGCGGTCCGGTGAGGCGGCACGCGAACGTGCCGCCGGCCAGCAGCAGGATGGCCGCGATCGTCATGGCACCAGCGCTCCCCGCCGCCGCGCGGGCCGCCAGGTGGCCACCAGTCCGAGCAGGGCGGCCGCGACGGGCAGGCCTGCCGGCAGGAACGGCGTGCTGGCCAGCGCGATCGCACCGCCGAGCACGGCTGCCCGCGCGGTCGCGTGGTCGTGGAGCGACGGCAGCACCAGGGCCAGCAGCACGACGGGTGACGCGGCGTCCAGGCCGAGGGCGTTCGAGTCGCCGATCAGCCGGCCGGCGGCGACGCCGACCAGCACGCCGACGTTCCACGTCACGAACAGCAGCACGCCGCACGTCCAGAACGCGGCCCGCCGCCGGTCCGGTTCCCGTTGGGCCAGCGCGAAGGCGACGGACTCGTCGATCATCAGGTGCGCGCCGGCCAGGCGCCTGCCGACGACGTCGGCGACGGCGAAGCCGAACGGCACGTGCCGGGCGTTGAGCAGCAGCCCGGCGACGGCGGCGGCGAACGGGTTGCCGCCGGCCAGCACGATGCCCAGCGCGGCGAACTGCGCGCCGCCGGCGAACACCAGCAGCGACATGGTGACCGGCACCCAGGCGGGCTGCCCGCCGGACACGGCGATCGCGCCGAAACTGGCCCCGACCACGCCGTCGGCCAGGCACACCAGGCCGATGTCCCGGAGGAGCCCGCGATCGAGTGTTCGCCAGAATGAACGCACGTCCACTAGAATGAACGCATCACCACGCGTTCGTCAAGACGAACGATAGACCGCTGGAGCGAACACATGACCCAGTCCGGCCCGCCGCTGGCGTTGATCGCGGCCGCGATCCGCCGCGAACGCGAACGTGTCGGCCTCTCGCTGTCCGAGTTGGCGAAGCGTGCCGGCCTGGCCAAGTCCACGCTGTCCCAACTGGAATCGGGCACCGGCAACCCGAGCGTGGAGACGCTGTGGTCGCTGGGCGTGGCGCTGGGCGTGCCGTTCAGCCGCCTGGTCGACCCGCCGAAACCGACCATCACGGTGATCCGAGCCGGCGAGGGCAACGTGATCCTGTCCGAGAAGGCCAACTACTCGGCCACCCTGCTGGCCGCGTGCCCGCCGGGCGTGCGGCGGGACCTGTACGCGCTGCACGCGGAACCGGGCTCGGTTCGACACTCCGAACCGCACAACCCGGGGACGATCGAACACTTCTGGCTGGGCAGCGGCCGGGTGCTGATCGGCCCGACGGACAGCCCGGTGGAGCTGGGAGTCGGCGACTACGTCACCTACCCGGGCGACATCCCGCACATCTTCGAAGCCCTGGAACCGGGCACGGCGGGACTGTCGGTCGGCGAGTACATGTGACGGCGGGTACCTGTGGCACTGCGCGACGGCCGCTGTCGAGCCACAATGCGCCGGTGCCGAGAACGATCTACGTCCCGGTCTCCGACCGGACCTACGAGACCCTCAGCGCGCGGGCAGCCGCGCAGCAGCTCTCGCTGTCCGAGTACGTGCGACGAGATCTGGAGTCCCTGGCGGCCTTCGCCACAGCGACCGACCCGAGCCTGCGTCAACTCGGATCGACGCCGCGCGGGGCGAACGGTGGCACATCGACCTCTCGGTAGACGGCCGCTCGTGCCGGAAGCAACCGCGGCGACCCCTGCCGGGCCGCCGCGGTTTCCGTTGTGTCGCCGTGATTACCAGCCGCGCTCGGCCAGGCGGTGCGGCTCCGGGATGTCGTCGACGTTGATGCCGACCATCGCCTCGCCCAGGCCGCGGGACACCTTCGCGATCACGTCCGGGTCGTCGTAGAACGTCGTCGCCTTGACGATCGCCTCGGCGCGCTTGGCCGGGTCGCCGGACTTGAAGATGCCCGAGCCGACGAACACGCCCTCCGCGCCCAGCTGCATCATCATCGCCGCGTCCGCTGGCGTCGCGATGCCGCCCGCCGTGAACAGCACGACCGGCAGCTTGCCCGCCGCGGCGACCTCGCGCACCAGCTCGTACGGCGCCTGCAGCTCCTTCGCGGCGACGTACAGCTCGTCGGTGGACATCGATGTGAGCCGGTTGATCTCGGCGCGGATCTGGCGCATGTGGGTGGTCGCGTTGGAGACGTCACCGGTGCCGGCCTCGCCCTTGGACCGGATCATCGCGGCGCCTTCGGTGATGCGGCGCAGCGCCTCGCCGAGGTTGGTCGCACCGCACACGAACGGCACGGTGAACTGCCACTTGTCGATGTGGTTGGCGTAGTCGGCCGGGGTGAGCACCTCGGACTCGTCGACGTAGTCGACGCCCAGCGACTGCAGCAGCTGCGCCTCGACGAAGTGGCCGATCCGGGCCTTGGCCATGACCGGGATGGAGACCGCGGCGATGATGCCGTCGATCAGGTCGGGGTCGCTCATCCGGGCGACGCCACCCTGGGCGCGGATGTCGGCGGGCACGCGCTCCAGGGCCATCACCGCGACAGCGCCCGCGTCCTCGGCGATCTTCGCCTGCTCCGCGGTGACGACGTCCATGATCACGCCGCCCTTGAGCATCTCGGCCATGCCGCGCTTCACCCGAGCGGTACCGATCTCCGGCCGTGCGGGAGTGGGAGTGGTTTCGGCGGAACTCACGGTTTCCTCACAACAGATCGGGGATGGATGAGACGGGCGCCACGCTGACAAACCGCACGTCAGTGGCTGTCCTGTCATCATCGTACGTGCGAGGTGGACCGCCCGAGCAGGCCAATTCCACGCGATTTCACCAGGCCACTTTTCACCGGCCGGTCAACTCCACTTCGTCTTCCAGGATGGAGTCGTTTTCCTGGGGTTGTCCACAACTGGACACGGGTGTGAGATCGAGCACAGGCCCGCCGTTGGCCGAGGACACCGACAACCGATGCCCGTGGGAGGGCAGCCAGCGAATTCCGAGATCGACGTCATCACAGGAGGTGGAGCGCTATGAGCGCCAAGACCACGGACGGCGGTCATGCCGCCGGCCAGAACGGAGTTGCGGTCGCTGTAGACGACCCGGCCAGCGTACGTAACGTGGTCCTCGTCGGACCATCGGGTTCCGGGAAGACGACGCTGACGGAGGCCCTCCTGGCGGCCACCGGTGTGCTCTCCCGGGCCGGTTCGATCACCGAGGGCACCACGGTGTGCGACCACGACCCGGCCGCCGTGCGCCAGCAGCGGTCCGTCGGGCTGTCGGTGGCCCCACTGGTGCACGAAGGCGTCAAGGTCAACCTGATCGACACACCCGGATATGCCGACTTCGTCGGTGAGCTGCGCGCCGGCCTGCGGGCCGCGGACGCCGCGCTGTTCGTGGTGTGCGCCGCGGAAGGCGTCGACCAGGCGACGGTGTCGCTGTGGCACGAGTGCGCGTCGGTCGGCATGCCCAGAGCCGTCGTGATCGCCCGGCTGGACCATCCGCGCGCCGATCTGGACGGCGAGTTGGCCGCATGCCAGGAGGCGTTCGGCGCCGGTGTGCTGCCGCTGTACCTGCCCGCCGCCGACGGCTCCCCCGGCCTGGTGGGCCTGCTGTCCGGCCGCTACTTCGACTACACGAACGGGTATCCGCCACAGGCGGGTGACCCGCCCGCCGGTGACGAGGAGCGGATCGAGGCGGCCCGCAACGAGCTGATCGAGGGGATCATCGCGGAAAGCGAGGACGAGACCCTGATGGACCGCTACCTCGGTGGCGAGGACATCGACAGCGCGACCCTGATCGACGACCTGGAGACGGCCGTGGCCCGCGGCTCGTTCCACCCGGTCGTCCCGGTGTGCGCGACGACCGGTGTGGGCGTCGCGGAACTGCTGGAGGTCCTGGTCGGCGCGTTCCCGTCGCCGCTGGAGCACCCCCTGCCGATGGTGACCGACCCGGCCGGGAAGCCGCACGGTGCGATCAAGGCCGACCCGAACGGCCCACTGGCCGCCGAGATCGTGCGCACGGCCGTCGACTCGTACGTCGGCCGCGTGTCCCTGGTGCGGGTGTTCTCCGGGACGCTGCGTCCGGAGAAGCCGATCCACGTGTCCGGTCACGGCCTGGCCGACCGGGGCCACTCCGACCACGACAACGACGAACGCGTGGCGCACGTCTACTCCCCGCTGGGCACGGCGCTGCGCGAGGTGCCGTACTGCGTGGCGGGCGACCTGTGCGCGCTGACGAAGGTGGGTTCGGCGGAGACCGGTGACACGGTGTCCGCGCCGGAGGACCCGATCCTGATGGAGCCGTGGGTGATGCCCGAGCCGCTGCTGCCGGTCGCGGTCGTGGCCCGGACCCGCAGCGACGAGGACGCCCTGGCCCGCAACCTGGCCAGGCTGGTGGCCAGCGACCCGACGCTGCGCATGGAACGCAACGCCGAGACACACCAGCTGGTGCTGTGGTGCATGGGCGAGGCGCACGCGGACGTCGTGCTGGCGCGGTTGAAGGCCGGCGGAGCCGAAGTGGACACAGAGCCGGTGAAGGTCGAGTTCCGGGAGACGTTCGCCGGGTCCGCCAAGGGCCACGGCCGGCACGTGAAGCAGTCCGGCGGGCACGGCCAGTACGCCGTGTGCGACATCCAGGTCGAGCCGCTGCCCCGGGGTTCGGGGTTCGAGTTCGTCGACAAGACGGTCGGCGGGTGCGTGCCGCACCAGTTCATCCCGAGCGTGGAGAAGGGCGTGCGGGCCCAACTCGCCAACGGGCTGCAGGCCAACTGCCAGGTGGTCGACCTGCGGGTGACGCTGGTGGACGGCAAGGCGCACAGCGTCGACTCGTCCGACGCGGCGTTCCAGACCGCGGGCGCGCTGGCGTTGAAGGACGCCGCGGCGAACAGCCGGATCACCCTGCTGGAGCCGCTGGACGAGGTGCTGATCATCATCCCGGACGACTACCTCGGCACGATCCTCGGCGACCTGTCCGGCCGCCGCGGTCGCGTACTGGGCACCGAACCGGGCAAGGCAGGCCACACCGTGGTCCGCGCCGAGGTGCCGGCGAGCGAACTGCTCCGCTACGCCATCGACCTGCGTTCGATGACGTCCGGCGGCGGCGAGTTCACCCGCAGGTTCGCCCGGTACGAGCCACTGCCGGACAACCTGGCCGCCCAGGCGGTGGCCGCGGCCACGCACTGACGGCCCCGGTCGGCACGGCGGTCCTTTCGAACGACGTCGAAAGGACCGCCGCCGCCGCACGGGGTCACTAGTCTCGCCAACCATGGACTCGCCCGAGGGTGCGGCGGAGCAGCCTGCGCAGCGGCTGGCCACCGAGTTGCGTGCGTTGCGTGCGGCGTCCGGGTGCAGCCTCAAGCAGCTCGAGTCCGAGCTGCACGTCAGTGACTCGTCGCTGTCCCGCTACTTCTCCGGCCGCGCCGTGCCACCCTGGCAGGTCGTCGAGCAGCTGGCCGGGCTCACCGGCGCGGACTCCGGGCCGATCCGGCCGCTGTGGGAGACGGCGTGGCGGGACCGGCGGACGCCCGCGGTCGGCGCACCCGCCGAACGGCCCGCCGAACCGGCCCGGCGCGGGCGCGTGCCGCGCATGGCGATCGTGGTCCTCGTCACCGCGCTGGTGTCCGGCGGACTGGGCCTGCTGGCCGGTGCCCTGCTGTTCGGCGGTGACACGCGGGCGCCGGTCGCGCCGGTCGCGCAGGACGACGCGTGCCGCGACTGGCCGTGGCCGAGCGGCACCGGCCAGCAGGTCGTGCCCGCCGCGCACCCGCACGGCCACGACCACGTACCGGACATCACATTGGTCACCGGGACGGTCGGCGGTCGGATGGTGGTGTGGGCGCGGATCGCCGGTGCCCACTACGGCGACCGTGTCTGGCTGGACTGGAGCACGAACTCCGGCCAGACCTGGACGCAATGCGGCCCGTTCCCGGTCACGTCGGCCACCGGCGTGACGCGGGCCGCCGGCATGGCGCCGGGACGCCGGTTCCGCGCGTGCGGCGACACACCGATCCCCGCACCCGGCAGTCCGCGCGACGCCTGCACCGACTACTGGTGACAGGCCAGGTCGGCGAGCGGCTGGGCCGTCCCGTTGACCGTCATGCCCCAACTGGTGCTGCCGCCCGCCTGGACCGTGCCGTTGTAGCCGGCGTTGGTCGCCGTGAGCTGCTGGCCGGACTGGGTGACCGTGGCGTTCCAGGAGTTGGCCACCGTCTGGGTGCCGGGGAACGAGCCGGTGACGGTCCAGCCGGTGATCGCGGTGGAACCGCTGTTGGTGACGGTGACGTTCGCCTGGAAGCCACCGGACCAGCTGCTGGTGATCGTCTCGGTCGCCGTGCAGGCGCCCGTGGGCGGAGCGGTGGTGGTCGTCGGCGGTGGTGTCGTGGTGGTCGTCGGTGGCGTCGTGCCGCCGCCGTCGCTGGTCGTGTAGTTGACCTGCGTGTAGGCCGCTGAGCACTGGGACGAGCAGGACGCCGGCAACGAGAACGTGTACACGCGGCCGTTGTTGATCAGCGTGTCGTCGGCGTCCAGGACGCGGATCTGGAACTGGGTGCCGCCGGACGTGGTGGGCGACAGGATGTACGCCTCTCCCATGTCACCGTCCATCGTGGCGTTCTGCCAGGTGCCGTTCGCGAAGTACTGGACACCGTGGATGCCGTTGGGCAGGTGGGAGATCGCGGTCGCGCCCCACCAGGTCTGCGCGCCCTGCAGGAAGCCGATCCTGATGTCGCCGCTGTAGTTCGGGGTGGGCACGAACTGCCACGTGATGTGCCGGTTGTTCCAGTGGTCCGGGTACATGTCGCCGACCGGATTCCCGTTCAGCACGAACCGGTTCAGCGAGTCCTTGTGCAGGTCCAGATGGTACGGGTCGTCGCGGCACCAGGCGTTCGGGTCGGCACAGCTGTCCGCGACGACCATGGTCAGTGTCGCGCCGTCGTACCCGTCGCTTACCCAGGAACCGTTGCGGCAGAACGGTTGGTTCTGCGCGCCGTCGTTGGTTCCGGTGCAGTAGTCGCCGATGGTGACCTGGACGAACCGGCCGCAGTTCAGGCCGTTGTCGAACATGCCCAGCTTGCTCGCCATCGACGCCGGCAGCGGCCGCTGGTACATCGTGTAGTCGCCGGGCGTGTTGAACACGTTGAGCGCCACGAAGTCCTGGCTGTCCAGGTCGGCCTGCGGCAGCCCGCACCCGCCGTACGGGGAGCCGAGCCCGTCGAAGTACGTGGCGTTGCCGGTCACCGGGGTCGGGGTTCCGGTGACGTCGAGTGCGTTGGCGGGCAACTGGAACAGGAGCAGGGCGACGATCGCCGCGACGGCGGCGGGCAACAGCAACCGAATCCTGGCCATGCCGCACAGTGAGGCGGCCGGCACCCCGCCCTGTCAACGAGCGCCGTCGGTGGCCGGGCCCGATCAGGCCGAAGGCGTGAAGGTTACAGCGGGGTACTCGGCCAGCCGGATCCGCCGCCGGGGCAGATACCGGGACAGTCGCGCCCCGACCAGGTGCGTCCGGGCCATGCGGGCGAGCATGTCCCGCCTGCGGATCGCGCCGGGCGTGCGGGGCACGAGGAACCCGCCGCCGGTGCCGGCGGAGCGCTGGGAGCGTTCGACGAGCGCGCGGTGCGCGGCCTCGTAGCGGGCGAACGCGCCCACGTGGTCGCCGTTGGCCAGTTCACCGGCCAGCAGGTACGCGCCGACCATCGCCAGTGTGGTGCCGGAACCGGACAGCAGCGCCGGTCCGTAGCCCGCGTCCCCGGCGAGCGCGACACGGCCGCGCGACCAGCCGGGCATCCGGATCTGGCTGAGCGAGTCGAAGTAGAAGTCGTCGGTGGCCAGCACCTCGGCCAGCAGGCGCGGCACCACCCAGCCGTCCTCGTGCGCGAACTCGGCGGCGACGATCCGCTTGTGTTCCTCGGTGTCGCGGTGGTCGTAGTGGATCGGCTCGACGCGGCGGAACAGGAAGATCGCGGCGGCGTCCGCGCCGAAGCGGTACACGCCCGCGGCCCTGCCCGGCGTGTTGTACATGACCGGGCGGTCGGCCGTGCCGTGGCTCGGGTCGACGGCGGCGCCGCCCACGTAGTAACCGAGAGACCGTGCGAACCGGGCTTCCGGCCCGAACGCGAGCGAGCGGACCCGCGAGTGCTGGCCGTCGGCGCCGATCACGACGTCGAACCGCTCCGGCGGCGCGTGCTCGAACTCGACGTCCACACCGGCGTCGTCCTGGGCGATGGCGCGGATGGAGTCGCCGAAGCGGTACTCGGCCATGTCCTTGCCGGCCTCGTACAGCGTGCACGCGAGGTCGCCCCGGCGCAGCTCCAGGTCGCGCACGCCGGCGGCG
>DASZXM010000747.1:0-9200 GCA_035546415.1 Pseudonocardiaceae bacterium | reverse complement strand
GGCCGTCGCCGTTCTCGTGGCCGACTGTGTGCCGATCCTGCTGTCCGACGCCGAAGCCGGTGTGGTCGCCGCCGTCCACGCCGGCCGGGTCGGTGCCCGGGTCGGTGTCCTCCCGGCCGCGCTCCAGGCCATGGTCGACGCGGGTGCCCGCGTGGACCGGACCGAAGCGCTGCTGGGCCCGTCGGTGTGCGGCGAGTGCTACGAGGTCCCCTCGGCGATGCAGGCCGACGTCGCCCAACACCTGCCGGGCAGCGCCAGCAAGACCCGCAAGGGCACGGCCGGGCTCGACCTCCGGGCGGGGCTGTGGCACCAGCTGGCCGACGCCGGGGTCGCCCGTATCGGTGTGGACCCGCGGTGCACGGTGGAGGACCGCACTCTGTTCAGCCACCGCCGCGACGGCACCACCGGTCGCTTCGCCGCGATCACCTGGCTGGAGTCGGAATGAGCGACCAGGCCGACCGCAGGGCCGATCAGGCCGACCGCCGGGCCGACCAGGCCGACCGCAGGGCCGAGCTGGCCGCGAACCTCGCCGCGACCCGCGACCGCATCGCCGCGGCGTGCGCCGCCGCGCACCGCGACCCCCACGGCGTCCGGCTACTAGCCGTCACCAAGACGTTCCCGGCAACCGACGTCGCCCTCCTCGCCGACCTGGGCCTCACCGACTTCGCCGAGAACCGCGACCAGGAGGCCGCGCCCAAGGCCGCCGAACTGAAGGAGCTGCGCCCTGGGCTCGACGCCCGGTGGACCATGGTCGGCCGGCTCCAGCGCAACAAGGCACGGTCCGTCGCCGACTGGGCCGACGAGGTGCAATCGGTCGATTCCGGACGACTCGCCGACGCGTTGCAACACGCCGCGCGCGTGTCCCTCGATCGAGGGAACCGTGAAGATCAGTTGGACGTCCTCATACAGGCGAGCATCGACGGCGACCCCGAACGCGGGGGATGTCCGCTCGCCGAACTGTCCGCATTAAGTGATCACATCGCGGGGCTGGAGGCGCTACGGTTGCGCGGTGTGATGGCGGTCGCACCTCTGGGTATGCCGCCGGACCAGGCGTTTCACCGGCTCGCCGAAGCCGCCGAGCGAGTGAGAACCGATCACCCCGCGGCTACGTGTTTGTCAGCGGGGATGAGTGGAGATCTCGAACAGGCGATCTCGTACGGGTCGACATGTGTGCGTGTCGGAACAGCCCTGCTAGGCGGGCGGCCGTTAGCCTCCCCCTAGGCAGTCGGGGGGAGCCGGCGCGCCAGCACGACGAAGCTCGGGAGGGAGGGCTGGCCATGGGCGAGCGTAGCGAGCCGATCGAATACGGCGTGCTGCGTGCCCCATCGCCGCCCGGACCGAAGGGAGGACGGCGATGAGCGCTCTGCAGAAGCTGAAGGCTTACTTCGGCATGGTGCCCGCCGACGAGCTGGACGAGTACGACGACGACCGCTACAGCGGCTACGGGTCGGCGTACCAGGCCGGTGAGCCCGATTTCGACACGTACAGTGACCGGCTGCGCCGCCGGCCGCTGAGCACTCCTCGGCCGGTGTCCCGGCTGGACGCTCCCGACGACTACGACGACGACCGCACGCGTCCGCCGCGCCGTTCGTCGTGGACGTCCGAGCCGCCGCACCGTACCGTCCCGCCGGTCCGGGGCGCACTGGCCGTCGAGCCGCAGGTCGAGCCGGTGGCCCGGCCGCGTCCGGCGCCGGCACCGGTGGACCCGGCGCCCGCCGCGCACCCGCTGAGCAGGATCACCACGCTGCACCCGCGCAGCTTCGTGGACGCGCGGACCATCGGCGAGCGGTACCGCGACGGTGCCCCGGTGATCATCAACCTGACCGACCTGTCCGACTCCGACGCCCGCCGGCTGGTGGACTTCGCGGCCGGGCTGGCCTTCGCCATGCGCGGTGATATCGACAAGATCACGAACAAAGTGTTCTTGATCTCACCGCCGAACATTGACGTGACGGCCGAGGACCGGAGGCGGCTCGCGGAGGGTGGGGTCTTCGGCTGAGCCGAGACCGTGGCACAGTTGAACGGTGGAGACCGTCCGGCTGGTGCTGTACTACCTCTTGTTCGCCTTCTGGCTGCTGCTGACCGCGCGTGTCGTGGTGGAACTCGTCCGGGCGTTCGCTCGTGAGTGGCGTCCTGCCGGAGGGGTTGCGGTAACGCTGGAGAGCATCTACACAGTGACCGACCCCCCGGTACGGTTGGCCCGTCGGGTGATACCGATGGTGCGGATCGGGGGCGTGGGACTAGACGTATCGATTATGGTGCTGCTGCTGGTTGTGTTCATACTGATGCGACTGGCCTACCCGGGTTGACGGGGTTCTCGGGTGCCGGCAGCCGTGAGTGCGTGAGGTGATCTGATGGGCTTGACCCCCGCTGACGTGCACAACGTCGCGTTCAGCAAGCCTCCTATTGGCAAGCGGGGCTACAACGAGGACGAGGTAGACGCGTTCCTCGACCTGATCGAGGCCGAGCTGGCCCGCTTGCTGGAGGAGAACGGCGATCTCCGTCAGCAGGTCGAGCAGCTGGACCAGCAGCTCGACGCTGCGCGGGCGGACCTGGACAACGCGCGGTCGGCGCCAGCCCCGGTGGTGTCGCGCGTGCAGGACGAGGTGCCGTCCCGCCGGCTGTCCACCGTGCCGCCGCCGACCTCCATGGAGGAGACGACCCCGGGCGGCATGGGTGGTGATCACCACGTGCAGGCCGCCAAGGTGCTCGGCCTCGCCCAGGAGATGGCCGACCGGCTCACCGGCGAGGCCAAGTCCGAATCGGACAGCATGCTCGCCGAGGCGCGGACCAAGGCCGAGCAGCTGTTGTCCGAGGCACGCGCCAAGTCGGACACGATGGTCAACGAGGCGCGCACGCGCGCGGAGACCATGCTGAACGAGGCACGCACCCGGGCCGAGACGGTGGAACGCCAGGCACGGGACAAGGCGGGCACGCTGGAACGCGAGGCCCAGCGCAAGCACAACGAGCTGATCAGCACGATCACGAACGAGAAGAAGACGCTGGAGAAGGAGATCGAGACTCTGCGCACGTTCGAGCGCGAGTACCGGACCCGACTCAAGACGTTCCTCGAATCCAGCCTGCGCGACCTCAACGACCGCGGCTCCGCCGCACCGTCGGAGAGCCGTGCGCCGCAGACCGGGTACTCGTTCGGGCCGCGCGCCGAAGCCGGCTGACGGTCGCGGTAGCTCCGACGCCCCCTGGTTGACGGGGGCACCGCATTCCAGCCCCTAACCGGGCTGTGGCGCGGTGCCCCGAAGCCCCTGGGGAGCGGCGGCACAGTACGGTTGAGCGCATGCTGCTGGGCGTACTGGTGTTGGTGCTGGCAGCCCTCGGGCTGCTGGTCGCCGCGCTGGTCACATCGGCGATGCTGTGGGCGTGGGGCTCGGTCGCGGCCAGCGTGCTGGCCGCGATCCTGCTCGTCGTCGACTGGTCGCGCCGCCGTCGCAGGGCCGCGGACGAGGAGCCTGCCCCGCCGGAGCCGGAACCCGCCGTCGACGAAGCGGACCCGGACGCCGAACCGGGCGAAGAGGACACCGACGCGGCCGACCTGCTGGTCGTGACGGACCTCGACACCGAGGTCCGGGTCCTGGACGAGCGCCCGCGCTACCACCTGGCCACCTGCCGGTGGGTGGGCGAGCGGCTGACGCTGCCACTGCCGGTCCGGGAGGCGCGGGAGCTGGGCTTCACGCCGTGCGCCGTCTGCTCGCCGGACCGCGCGCTGGCGGCCGGGCACCGCACGGCGGGCACCGGAACATAACCGTTGCCGGCCTGGTTATCCTGAGAGCAGTGACACGGCGTTGATCCGGCCATCACCGGGGAGCCTCCGGAAGAACGGGCGCGAGCCTCAGTAGAACCGGACGGGTCCGGCCCGTCACAGCCGGTAACGAGTGGTCGGTCGAGCAGTCGACCGGCAATCGGGGTGGTACCGCGGGACACCGGCAACGGTGTGTCGTCCCCGGGTCGTGAGCTGAACAGACCCGCGAGGAGCCCCATGTCGTACCCCAAGGCACGGTCCGCGAGCGCGGAAGGCGTGCCCGCCCAGCCGTCGTTCCCCGCGCTGGAGAAGGCCGTCCTGGACTACTGGTCGGCCGACCGCACGTTCCAGGCCAGCGTCGAGGCCCGCCCCGCCGGTGAGCAGGGCAGCAACGAGTACGTCTTCTACGACGGCCCGCCGTTCGCCAACGGCCTGCCGCACTACGGTCACCTGCTGACCGGCTACGTGAAGGACGTCGTGCCGCGCTACCAGACGATGCGCGGCAGGCACGTCGAACGCCGGTTCGGCTGGGACTGCCACGGCCTACCCGCCGAGGTGGAGGCCGAACACCAGCTGGGCATCAAGGTGAAGGCCGAGATCGAGGCGCTGGGCATCGAGAAGTTCAACGACGCCTGCCGCACGTCGGTGCTGCGCTACACCCAGGACTGGCGCGACTACGTCACCCAGCAGGCCCGCTGGGTGGACTTCGACAACGACTACAAGACGCTCGACCTGGACTACATGGAAAGCGTCATGTGGGCGTTCAAGACCCTGTGGGACAAGGGTCTGATCTACGAGGGCTTCCGCGTCCTGGCCTACTGCTGGCGCTGTGAGACGCCGTTGTCCAACACCGAGCTGCGGATGGACGCCGACACGTACCGGGAGCGGCAGGACCCGGCGAGCACGGTGTGGTTCGAGCTGGAGACCGGTGAGCGGGTCCTGGCGTGGACGACGATGCCGTGGACGCTCATCCCGAACATGGCGATGGTCGTCGGGGAGGACATCGACTACGTCGTGCTGGAGCACGAGGGCCACCGGTACATCCTGGCCGAGGCCCGCGTGCACGCGTACGAGAAGGAACTGGCAGGCGCCGTTCAGGTCGGCACCATGAAGGGCGCCGACCTGGTCGGCAAGCGGTACACGCCGCTGTTCGACTACCTGGTCGACCAGACCGAGGGCACGAAGGCGTTCACCATCCTGGCCGGCGACTTCGTCACCACCGAGGACGGCACCGGCATCGTGCAGGTGTCGCCCTGCCACGGTGAGGACGACTTCAACGTGTGCACCGCGAACGGCATCCCGCCGATCCTGACGGTGGACGCGCACGCGCGGTTCACGTCGATGATCCCGGAGTACGAGGGTCTGCAGGTGTTCGACGCGAACAAGCCGCTGCTGCGCCACCTGCGCGAGCGCGGTGTGCTGTTCCGCCAGGACAGCTACCTGCACCCGTACCCGCACTGCTGGCGCTGCCAGAAGCCGCTGGTGTACAAGGCCGTGTCCAGCTGGTTCGTCGCCGTGCCGAAGTTCCGCGACCGGATGGTCGAGCTGAACCAGGAGATCAACTGGGTGCCCGGTCACGTGCGGGACGGCCAGTTCGGCAAGTGGCTGGAGGGCGCCCGCGAGTGGTCGATCTCCCGCAACCGGTTCTGGGGTTCGCCGGTGCCGGTCTGGATGTCGGACGACCCGAACTACCCGAGGGTCGACGTGTACGGCTCGCTGGACGAGCTGGAACGCGACTTCGGCGTGCGCCCCGCCGATCTGCACCGCCCGCACGTGGACGTGCTGACCAGGCCGAACCCGGACGACCCGACCGGGAAGTCCACCATGCGCCGGGTACCCGAGGTGCTGGACTGCTGGTTCGACTCGGGTTCGATGCCGTTCGCCCAGGTGCACTACCCGTTCGAGAACCGCGACTGGTTCGAGCACCACTACCCGGGTGACTTCATCGTCGAGTACACCGCGCAGACCCGCGGCTGGTTCTACCTGATGCACGTGCTGGCGACGGCGCTGTTCGACCGGCCCGCGTTCCGCAACGCGGTCGCGCACGGCATCGTGCTGGGCGACGACGGGCAGAAGATGTCCAAGTCGCGCAAGAACTACCCGGACGTGAACGAGGTGTTCCAGCGGGACGGCTCGGACGCGATGCGGTGGTTCCTGATGGCGTCGCCGATCCTGCGCGGCGGCAACCTGATCGTCACCGAGCGGGGCATCCGGGACGCCGTCCGGCAGGCCGTGCTGCCGCTGTGGAACTCGTGGTACTTCCTGGCGCTGTACGCGAACGCGGAGGGCAGGGACGGCGCGTGGCGCACGGACAGCGACAACGTGCTGGACCGCTACATCCTGGCGAAGACGCACGACCTGGTCGCCGACGTGGGCGCGGCCATGGAGACGTACGACATCTCCGGTGCGTGCTCGTCGGTCCGCAACTTCCTGGAGGTGCTGACCAACTGGTACGTGCGGCGGTCCCGGGACCGGTTCTGGGCGGGTGACGCGGACGCCATCGACACGCTGCACACCGTGCTGGAGGTGGCGTGCCGGGTGGCGGCGCCGCTGCTGCCGCTGACCACCGAGGAAGTGTGGCGCGGCCTGACCGGCGGGCGTTCGGTGCACCTGGCCGACTGGCCGGACGCGGCCGCGCTGCCGGCCGACGCCGAACTGGTGTCGGTGATGGACGAGGTGCGCCAGGTGTGTTCGTCGGCGCTGTCCCTGCGCAAGGCCAACAAGCTGCGGGTGCGGCTGCCGCTGGGTCGGCTGGTCGTGGCGGCGCCGGACGCGGAGCGGCTGGCCGGGTTCGTCGAGATCATCGCGGACGAGGTCAACGTCAAGCAGGTGGTGCTCAGCACGGACGTGGCCGCGCACGGCCACTTCGAGTTGGTCGTCAACGCCCGTGCCTGCGGCCCGCGGCTGGGTGCCGACACGCAGAAGGTGATCCGCGCGGTCAAGGCGGGCGAGTGGACCACCACGGCGTCCGGCGCGGTCATCGCGGCCGGCATCGAACTGCTGGACGGCGAGTACGAGCGCAAGCTCGTCGCGACCGACCCGGGTGCGACGACCGAGCTGCCCGGCGGCGCCGGGCTGGTCGTGCTGGACACGGCCGTGACCGGCGAACTGGCCGCCGAGGGCGTGGCTCGCGACGTGGTCCGGGCCGTGCAGCAGGCCCGTCGGGACGCCGGCCTCGAAGTGTCCGACCGGATCTCGGTGACGCTGCACGCCGACGAGTCGGTCCGCGACGCGGTCCGCACGCACGAGGAGTTCCTGCGCTCGGAGACGCTGGCCGACGACGTGGCCTACGGTGCGGGCGACGCACCCGACGGCACGCCGACGACGACCGTGGGCGACGGCGCGTCCGTCGCCGTCCTGGTGGTCCGGAACGGCTGACCGGCCGAAGGCGGGCGGCGCCAAAAGGGTTCTTGGCGCCGCCCGCCGTTGACATACGCACCGTGGGGGCGGCAATACTGACTGTATGGGCGTACACATCCAGGTCCGCGACGTGCCCGATGCTGTTTTCCTTGCGCTGAAAGCACGAGCGGCCGGCAGCGGTCGGTCGCTGTCGGAGTTCCTGCGTGGCCTGTTGGAGGAAGCCGTGGCCGCTGCGCCGGCTCCCGTCGTGTCGCCCAGGGCCGCGGAGCGCGTGCCGGCCCACGACTGAACCCCGTACGGTGCTCGGATGAGCGAGCACCGTTTCGCGATCCGGGTCCGGCCCGGAGCGCGCCGTACCGCCGTCGGCGGGCGTTGGGACGGCCCGTTCGGTCCTGCCCTGGTCGTCGCCGTCACCGCCCCGCCGGTGGACGGCAAGGCGAACGACGCCGTCCGCAAGGCGCTCGCCGCCGCGCTCGGAGTACCGCACGGCCAGGTCACGATCGTCACCGGAGCGTCCGGGCGGGACAAACTGGTCGCCGTCGACTCGCCACCCGCGGGAACGGCGGCCAGGATTGTCGAGTTGACCAGCGGTGAGACAGGCACCTGACCAGAACCGCGGAGGGGAGGTGCGATGTCCGGGCTGCCGTTCGTGCTGGGCACGTCCGCCGTGGTGCTCCTGGTCGCCGTGCTGGGCATCCGTTTCACCACCCGGCTCGGCCTGCCGTCGCTGCTGTTCTACTTGGCCATCGGCCTGCTGTTGGGCGAGTCCGGTCTGGGCATCCGGTTCGACGACGCCGCGCTGACGCAGTCGCTGGGCATCGCCGCGCTGGTCCTGATCCTCACCGAAGGTGGCCTGACCACCCGGTGGGACGCTGTCCGGCCGGCGATCGGACTGGGCATCGTACTGTCCACTGTGTCCGTTGCGGTGAGCATCGCGGTCACCGGGACGGCGTTGCACTACCTGCTGTCGCTGGACTGGCGTACGGCGCTGCTGTGGGGCGCGGTGCTGTCGTCGACGGACGCGGCGGCCGTGTTCAGCGTGCTGCGTGGCGTCGGCGTGAGCAGCCGGCTGTCCGGCGCGTTGGAGCTGGAGTCCGGCCTGAACGACGCCCCGGTGTTCATCGCGGTGGTGCTGCTCGCGGGCACCGACGCGCTGGACTGGACGACGCCGCTGCTGGTGGTCTACGAGCTGCTGGTCGGCGCGGCGATCGGCACGGTGCTGGGGTTCGTCGCCGGGTGGCTGCTGCGCAGGGCGGCCCTGCCGGCGACCGGTCTGTACCCGCTGGCCACGGTCGCCGTGTGCGTGCTGGCGTTCGCGGTGTCCGACGTGGCGCACGCGTCCGGCCTGCTCGCCACCTACGTGTGCGGCCTGGTGCTGGGCAACTCGCACCTGCCGCACCGGTCCGACACGCTGTCGTTCGCCGAGGGGTTCGGCTGGCTCGCCCAGATCGGCCTGTTCGTCCTGCTGGGCCTGTACGCCTCACCGCCGAAGGTGCTGATGGCGGTCGTGCCCGGCCTGGTCGCCGGGGCCGTGGTGGTGCTGCTGGCCAGGCCGCTGTCGGTGCTGCTGGGTTCGCTGCCGTTCCGGCTGCCGTGGCGGGAACAGGTCTTCCTGTCCTGGTCCGGCCTGCGCGGGGCGGTACCCATCGTGCTGGCGCTGATCCCGCTGACCGACGGCCGGCAGAACGCCCAGGAGCTGGTGAACGCGGTGTTCGTGCTGGTGGTGGTGTTGACGGCACTGCAGGGCGGCACGCTGCCGTACGTGGCGCGGCTGCTGGGCCTGTCGAACGCCGGCGTGCCACGGGAACTGGAGGTCGACTCGGCGCCGCTGGACGAACTGGACGCGGGCCTGCTCCAGGTGAAGATCCAGCCGGGCTCCCGGCTGCACGGCGTGTACCTGACCGAACTGCGCCTCCCCGAGGGCGCGACGATCAGTCTGGTGGTCCGCGAGGGCAAGGGGTTCACCCCCAACGGGCGCACTCGCCTGCGCGAGGGCGACCAGCTCCTGGTGGTGGCGACGGAGACGTCGCGACAGGCGGCCGAGCGCCGTCTGCGCGCCGTGGACCGGACCGGCCGCCACGCC
>DASZXM010000746.1:0-2862 GCA_035546415.1 Pseudonocardiaceae bacterium | reverse complement strand
CCACCGTGACCGCCGTGTGCGGGTTCTCCGCGCTGGCCGGCTTCCTGTTCCTCAACGCCCTGTACCTACAGGACGCGCGCGGTTTCTCCCCGCTGCACGCCGGTCTGCTGACGCTGCCGATGGCCGCCGCCACCGGGCTTTTGTCACCAATCGCCGGCCGACTGGTCGGCAGCCGAGGGCCGCGCCTGCCACTGGCGATCGCCGGCGTCGGCATCGTCGCCACCGGTGTGCTGCTCGGCTCGCTCAGCTCGACGACGCCGATCTGGTACCTGCTGGTCGCCTACGTCGTGTTCGGCATCGGGTTCGGGATGCTCAACCCGCCGATCACCAACTCCGCCGTGTCCGGCATGCCCCGCCAGCAGGCCGGTGTGGCGGCGGCGATCGCCTCGACGAGCCGACAGGTCGGTGCGTCGCTCGGCGTTGCCGTGTTGGGTTCCGTGGTCACCGGACGGATCGTGGGGCCGTTCCGGACCGGTTTCCCGGCGGCCAGCCACCTGGGCTGGCTGATCATGTGCGGCTGCGGTGTCGCCGTGCTGGTGCTGGCGTTCGTCACGACGAGCGCGTGGGCGAAGCGGACGTCAGCGCGCGTCCAGTTCTGAGCGGGCACGCAGCTCCGATCGGGCACGGTCGATCAACGCCCGCGCCGCCGGGCTGATCGGGCCGTCGGCCCGCCAGGCCAGTTCCAGCCGGGAGTGCAGGCGCGGCTGGACGATCTGGATGCCGCGCAAGGCGTCCGGCACACTGGACACGGGCAGGATCGCCACGCCGAGACCGCGCAGCGCCAGGTCGGCGAGCACGGTCGGGTCGCTCGCCTCGAACGCGATGTGCGGTCGGAGACCCGCCGTGCCGCAGGCGTCGTCCAGGCACGCGCGCAGGCCGGTGCCGCGCGGCAGGCTGATCAGCGCGTGCTCGTTCAGGTCGGCCAGCGACACCGTGTCCCGGCCGGCGAGCGGGTGGTCGGGGCGCACGGCGGCGCACAGTTCCTCGTCCACCACGACGCTCGTGGACACGCCCTCCGGCGCGGCGCCCGCGATACCGACGACGGCCAGGTCCAGCGCACCGTCGCGCAATCCGGCCAGCAGTTCGTCGGTGTTGGCCTCGCACAGCGCGATCTCCACCCCCGGGTAGGCGGTGTGGAAGCCGGCCAGCACGTCCGGCAGGCCGATCGCGGAGCACGAGTTGACCGCGCCGACGGCGACGCGGCCGCGCATCAGGCCGGCCAGTTCGTCGACGGCGAGCTTGGCACCCGCGACGGCACCCAGCGCGGCCCGGGCATAGGGCAGGACGGCGGCTCCTGCCTCGGTCAGCCGGACGGTGCGACCCGACCGGTCCAGCAGCGGCTGCCCGAACTCCCGCTCCAGCCGCCGGATCTGCGCGCTGACGCCGGGCTGTGCCACCCGCACCCGTGCGGCGGCGCGGGTGAAGCTGGCCTCCTCGGCGACCGCGACGAAGTATTCGAGTTGCCGCAGCTCCATAACCGTTGATTCTAGTTCGCAGACCGGACAGATCTTGGACTTCTGATCTTTCGGCGGGAAGGCTGGAGGCATGGCACACGAGGACTTCCGCCCAGGTCAGCCCGGGTACGACGAGGAGCTGGCCGGCTACCAGCTGGCCGTGCGGCCGCGGCCGGCCGTGGTCGTCGCGGCGACCGGACCGTCCGACGTCCGACGCGCCGTCGGCTACGGCCTGCCGGTCGGCGTCACGGCCACCGGGCACGGCCGGGGCGTCACCGAGGACGGCGGCGTGCTGGTCACGACACGCCGGATGGCCGGTGTCACCGTCGACCCGGCGTCGGCCACCGCGTGGGTCGCCGCCGGCACGCGATGGGACGCGGTGATCGACGCGGCCGCGCCGCACGGGCTGGCCCCGCTGTCCGGCGGCGCGCCGCACGTCGGAGCCGTCGGCTACACACTGGGCGGCGGCATCGGCCTGCTGTCCCGGCGGTACGGGTTCGCCGCCGACCACGTGCGCGAACTGGAGGTCGTCACCGCCGACGGCGAGCTGCGCCGGGTCGGTCCCGGTGACGACCTGTTCTGGGCACTGCGCGGTGGCCGGGACAACTTCGGCGTCGTCACGGGCATGCGGATCGGCCTACTGCCGGTGACCACGCTGTACGGCGGCGGTCTCTACTTCGACACCGACCTGGTGCCGGACGCGCTGGCCGCCTACCTGGAGTGGACGGCCACCGTGCCGGACGAGCTGACCTCCTCGATCGCGGTCGTGCCGTTCCCGGACGTGCCCGCGCTGCCACCGGCCCTGCGCGGCAGGCACGCCGCGCACATCCGGATCGCCCACCTCGGCGGCGTGGACGAAGGCGACCGGCTGGCCAAGCCGTTGCGGGACGTCGGGCCGCGGCTGGTCGACACGCTCGGCGCGCTCCCCTACTCGGCGAGCGGCACGATCCACAACGACCCGCCGATGCCCGCGGCCTACCACTCGACGGCCGCGCTGCTGCGTGACTTCGACGCCACGGCCGCGCGGTCGGTGCTGGCCGCGGCCGGTCCCGGTGCGCCCGCGGAGGCCGACGACCGGCGAGGAGGCTTCGCGTCCGGCCGTGCCTGCGTGATCGAACTGCGGCACCTCGGCGGCGCGATGGCCCGGCCGCCCGACGTGCCCGGCGCGATCGGGCACCGGGACGCCGGCTTCCTGCTCGGTGTGCTGTCCCGGCTGCCCGGCGTCGACCCGGACGCCGAGATCGCGGCCGTCACGCCGACCCACGAACGGGTGCTCGCCGTGACCGACCGGATCGGCACGTCGGTCAACTTCCTCGGCACCCGCAACACCGCCGACGACGTCCGGTCCGCCTACGACCCGGCCGACCGGGACCGGCTGGTCCGCCTCAAGGCGGTCCACGACCCGGGC
>DASZXM010000745.1:0-6160 GCA_035546415.1 Pseudonocardiaceae bacterium | reverse complement strand
CGGTGACGTCACCGTCGGCGACCCACCGCAGCACCTCGCGATGGGTCGCGTCGAACACGTCCGGGTCCTCGACGCGGACCGCCGCGAGTGTCGTGATGTCGAAGAACCGCCGGTAGTTCAGCTCCGCGTTGCCGCGCCGCCAGTCGACCAGCTCGTAGTGCTGTCGGTCGTGCACCTCGGCCGGTGAACCGCCGTCGGTGCCCGGCGCGATCGGGAACCGGTGGTCGTAGTAGGCCAGTTCGCCGTCGACGACGCTCACCTCGTCGTCGGCGGACCCGAGCACCGGCAGCAGCAGCCGGCCGCGGGACCAGTCGATGTCGAAGTACCGCGCGTACGCCGACGCGCGGCCGTTGCGCAGCACGTCCCACCACCACGCGTTGAGCCTGGGCACGGCGACCGACATGTGGTTGGGCACGATGTCCACCACCATGCCCAGACCCGCCGCCCGCAGCCGGCGGGCCAGTTCCACCCGGTCGGTCTCGCCGCCCAGTTCCGGCCGCGCCCGGCTCGGGTCGACGACGTCGTAGCCGTGGGTGGAACCCGGCGCCGCGTCCAGCATCGGCGACGCGTACAACGCGCCGACGCCCACCCGGGCCAGGTAGTCCACGACCGCCGTGGCATCCGCGAAGGCGAAGCCGGGGCGCAGCTGCACCCGGTACGTCGACGGCGGGACCGTCATTCCTCGCCCTGCCGCACGCGCCGCAACACGATCAGGGAGCGTGGCCCGACGGTCAGCGTGCCGCCCGGGGCGACGGTCTCCGGGCCGGGCTCGGTGACGATCTCACCGGTGGTGGTGTCGATCACCTTCGTCCACTCCGCTCCGTAGTCCACTCCGGGCACGGTCATGTCGATGGCCTCGTAGTGCGCGTTGAACGCCATCAGGAACGAGTCGTCGACCACGCGCATGCCGCGCTGGTCGAGGTCGGGGATGCCCTCGCCGTTGAGGAACACGATGATCGCCTTGCCGAACCCGTCGTCCCAGTTCTGCTCGGTCATCTCCTCGCCGGACGGCGTGAACCACGAGATGTCACGCAACTCCTCGTCCCGCGCGATCGGCTTGCCGGCGAAGAACCGGCGGCGCCGGAACACCGGGTGCTCCTTGCGGAAGGCGGTCAGGTCGGTGACGAACTCCAGCAGTTCCCGGTTCTCCTTCACCGACGCCCAGTCCACCCAGGACAGTTCGCCGTCCTGGCAGTAGGCGTTGTTGTTGCCGCCCTGGGAGCGGCCGATCTCGTCGCCGTGCAGGATCATCGGCACGCCCTGCGACAGCAGCATCGTGGCCAGCAGGTTGCGCCGCTGCCGGCGCCGCAGCTCCAGGATCTCCGGGTCGTCGGTCGGGCCTTCGACACCGCAGTTCCAGGAACGGTTGTCGTCCGACCCGTCCCGGCCGCCCTCACCGTTGGCCTCGTTGTGCTTCTCGTTGTAGGACACCAGGTCGTTGAGCGTGAACCCGTCGTGCGCCGTGACGAAGTTGATCGACGCGAACGGCCGCCGCCCGTCGTGCTGGTACAGGTCGGACGATCCGGTGATGCGGGACGCGAACTCGCCCAGCGTGGCCGACTCGCCCCGCCAGAAGTCCCGCACGGTGTCCCGGTACTTCCCGTTCCACTCCGTCCACAACGGGGGGAAGTTGCCGACCTGGTAGCCACCGGGGCCGACGTCCCACGGCTCGGCGATCAGCTTCACCTGGCTGACCACCGGGTCCTGCTGCACCAGGTCGAAGAACGTGGCCAGCCGGTCGACGTCGTAGAACTCGCGGGCCAGCGCGGCGGCGAGGTCGAAGCGGAACCCGTCGACGTGCATCTCGGTGACCCAGTAGCGCAGCGAGTCCATGATCAGCTGCAGCGTGTGGGGGCTGCGCACGTTCAGGGAGTTGCCGGTACCGGTGTAGTCCATGTAGTACTTCGGCTCTTTCTCCACGAGCCGGTAGTACGCCTCGTTGTCGATGCCGCGCATGGACAGCGTCGGGCCCAGGTGGTTGCCCTCGGCGGTGTGGTTGTAGACGACGTCCAGGATGACCTCGATGTCGGCTTCGTGCAGGGTGCGCACCATGCCCTTGAACTCCTGCACGTGACCGGCGCCGTCCTGCATCGACGAGTACGCGTGGTGCGGAGCGAAGTACCCGATGGTGTTGTAGCCCCAGTAGTTGCTCAGGCCGCGTTCGATCAGGCCGTGGTCGCTGATGAACTGGTGCACCGGCATCAGCTCGATCGCGGTCACGCCGAGTTCGGTGAGGTGCTCGACGACCGCCGGGTGCGCCAGACCGGCGTACGTGCCACGCAGTTCCTCCGGCACGTCCGGGTGCCGCATGGTCAGGCCGCGGACGTGCGCCTCGTAGATGACGCTCTCGTTGTACGGGGTGCGCGGCGGGCGGTCGTTGGCCCAGTCGAAGAACGGGCTGACCACCAGCGAGTACGGCATATGACCGGCCGAGTCGTCGTCGTTGCGGCCGTCCGGTGACCCGAACGGGTACGAGAACAGCGACTGGTCCCAGTCCAGCGCGCCCGCGATCGCCTTCGCGTACGGGTCGATGAGCAGCTTGTTCGGGTTGCAGCGCAGCCCGCGCTCCGGGTCGTACGGGCCGTGCACCCGGTACCCGTAGCGCTGGCCGGGGCCGACGCCGAGCAGGTAGCCGTGGTGCACGAAACCGTCCACCTCGGGCAGCCGGTGCCGGGTCTCCGTGCCGCTCTCGTCGAACAGGCACAGTTCGACGGATTCGGCGATCTCGGAGAACAGGGCGAAGTTGGTGCCCACACCGTCGTACGTCGCACCGAGCGGGTACGGGGTTCCGGGCCAGGGCGACGACACATGCTCTCCTGTGGTGCGGTGGCTCCCCGGTCGGCTACCGCAGCCCGGGAACGATGGGGTGTCCAAGCTAGCGGCGGCCCAAACCCTGCGCACCGTGAGGTGGATCGCCTTGTGCCGGGCGCGCCGCACGCAGTGGTGCGACGACGGCCCGGACGTGTTCGTCGGCGAAGAACTCGGCCAGGGTCAGGGGCAGCGGTATGCGCCAGTTCGGGTACTGGTCCACGGTACCGGGCAGGTTCGGCTGGCGTCGGTCGCCCAGGGCGTCGGCGGGCGCGGTGAGCAGCAGCAGCGGCGCCGCCCTGGCCAACAGGGCGTGCAGCGCCGCGACCAGGTCGTCGGTGGGGATGCCGGACCGCTCCAGTGCGCTGACCAGCGCGGCACGGTCGGCGGCGGCCTCGTCGTACTCGTGCTCCGGCGCATCGCCCAGCAGGCCCAGTTCGGCACGGATCCGGACGTGGTCGGCATGCAGCCAGCCGGCGGCCGTCGGCAGGTCGTGGGTCGTGATGCTGGCCATGGCGTCGCGTTGCCAGTCGGCGGGCGGCGTGAACGGCTGGCCGGGGGTCTCCCAGTCGCGCTGGAACCACAGCACGGCGGAGCTGAGCACGCCGCGCTGGTGCAGGGTCCGCGTGACCGACGGCTGGACGGTGCCCAGGTCCTCACCGACCACGACGGCGCCCGCCCGGTGTGCCTCCAGTGCGAGGATGCCGAGCATGGCGTCGGCGTCGTAGTGCACGTAGGTACCGCGGTGGGGTGCTTCACCCGGTGGTATCCACCACAGCCGCCACAGACCGGCGACGTGGTCGACGCGGATGCCATCGGCGTGCCGCAGGATGCCGCGCACCATGTCGCGGAACGGCGCGTAGCCCAGTTCGGCGAGCCGGTCCGGGCGCCAGGGCGGCAGATTCCAGTCCTGTCCCTGCTGGCTGAACGCGTCCGGTGGCGCGCCGACCGTGACCTGCGACGCGAACACCGACTGCTGCGCCCACGTGTCCGCGCCACCGGGCCGCACGCCCACCGGCAGGTCGTGCACGACACCGACGGCCATGCCGGCGGCGGCCCGGCGCACCTCGTCGAGCTGGTCCCGGCACAGGGACTGCAGCCAGGCGTGGAAGGCGACCCGGTCGGCCAGCTCGGCGCGCGCGGCCTCGACCCCCGGCCCGGCCGGGTCGCGCAGCGGCTCGGGCCACTCGCGCCAGTCCGGACCGTGCACCTCGGCGAGCGCGCAGAACGTCGCGAAGTCGCGCAGCGCCGGGTCGAGCGCCACCTGGGGACGTGACCGTTCCCACATTTCTTCCAGCGCGGCCCGCTTCGCGGTCCAGACGGCGTCGTAGTCGATCAGCTCGCCGACCGGCCGGCCGGTACCGGGAACGCGCAGATAGAGCGGGTTGAGGAAGCGACGGCTGGACGGCGAGTAGGGCGACCGCTCGATCGGGTGGGTCGGGCTGACGGCGCCGACCGGGTTGACCAGCAGCACACCGGCACCCAGTTCGTCCGCCGACCGCCGCACCATCGTGGCGAGGTCGGCGAAGTCACCCATTCCGCATGATTCGGGCGAATGCAGGGCGTAGAGCTGGACGGCCCACCCCCACGCGGGCGACACCGGCGGCAGCCGGTCCGGGACGACCACGAGCACGACCTCCTGGTCGGCCGTGACCAGCCGGTGCCAGCCCAACGGCAGGTCGGCCGGCAGGTGCCGGGCGACCTCGACCCGCCCGCCGTCCTCCAGCCACACGGTCCCCGCCCCGACCTCACGACCCCGACCGGCCCGCTGCACGATCGTCGGCGGCAACGCGGCGGTGTCCCGCTCCCGGACCTTCACCAGTTCGCGCCGGACCGAGTCGGGTGTGCTGGCATCGACGTCGAACTGCGCCAGGACCGACACGACGACGTCCTCGTCCACCGGCGTGTCCTTCTTCTCCCAGTTCTCGTAGTGGGTGGCGACACCGTAGGCGTGCGCGAGGCCGGCGAGATCCTGATCCACGCGCACAGCATGCTGGCAACGGCCACAACTCACAACGCGGAACCGGCCTGTCCAGGACGTGGCAGGGGGCACCACGGTCCGGACATCGTGTACCGGCGGGTGTCGACACCGCTGTCGATCAGTCCTTCAGGACCCGTCGGATCGCGGTCACCAACTGCTCGCGATTCGGCTGGAGTGCGACGTCCAGTTCCGGGGAGGCGCCTACCATCGCGCCGTCCGGGCGGGTGACTCGTCCGGGTGGTGCGATCAGGCGCATCTCCTCCGCCGCCGTTGCCAGGATCTCGCCGCCCAGGCCGCACGAGCGGTTCGAGTCGTCGATCACCACCAGGCGGCCGGTTTTGTGCAGCGATGCCGCGAGGCCGTCCCAGTCGAACGGGTACACCGATCTCGGGTCGAACACCTCGATCGACGCCTCGTCCGCGAGTTCCGCCGCCACCGCCAGGGCGTCGTGCACCAGGTGCCCGACAGCGACCACCGTCACGTCGTCGCCCGGACGGTGTACCCGGCCCACGCCCAACGGGATCGGCCGCAGGTCGGCGTGGTCGACGTCCTCCCGCACGCCCATCGCCGCGAGCGGGCCGAAGAACACGACCGGGTCGTCGTCCCTGATGGCCGTCGTGAGCAGGCCGTAGGCGTCCGTCGGGGTGGCCGGCAGGACCGTTTTCACGCCCATGTGCGCGAACAGGCTGTACGGCTGGTCGGAGTGCTGCGCGCCCCACGCCGGGCGCCAGCCGGCCGCGGGCAGCAGGTACGTCACCGGCACCGTCGTTCCGCCGCCGCTCATCAGCCGGAACTTGTTGGCCTGGTTGGTGATCTGTTCGAAGACGAGCAGCAGCAGGAACGGGATCTGGAACTCCACGACGGGCCGTCTGCCGGCCATGGCCGCACCGGTGGCGAAGTTGGTGAAGCCCTGTTCGGTGAGCGGCATCTCCAGGACGCGCTCCGGGCCGAAGCGGTCCAGGAAACCTGCCGTCGTGTTGGTGAGCGCGAACTTCATGTCCTCGCCGAGCACGAACACCGACGGGTCGCGCTCCATCTCGTCGCCCAGCGCGCGGTGCAGCGCCTTGAGGTAGGACAGCCTAGGCATCGGACACCCCCGCCCTGGCCCGCAGGCCGTTCGCGTACCGGTACTCCAGGGCGTCCGCCGGGTCGGGTTTCGCGCTGTGCACGGCGAACGCGACCACCGCGTCCAACTCCGCCTCGATCCGCGCGTCGATGCGGTCACGGACGTCCGCCGGCACGCGCGCCGCCTGGATGTCCAGTGGGTCGCGCCGCTTCCAGCGCTCGATCTCCGCCGCCGTCCGGTACCGCATCCGGGCCTTCAGTTCGAACGTGTGGTGGCCGTGGTACCGGTACGTGGTGCACTCGATC
>DASZXM010000744.1:0-6254 GCA_035546415.1 Pseudonocardiaceae bacterium | reverse complement strand
CGCGAACATACCGAGCCGGGTATATCTCCGTCAAGACATATACAGGTGTCGAGAAGCGGTCTCCTCCCGTGTTACCGGCCGGGCCAGCTGGTCGGCGCGGCCGACCAGCCCAGGTAGTCCGACCGGGCCGTGGCGTGCGCGAAGTAGATCGGCGACGACGGCGCCGTGCTCGCCGCCCAGCCACCGCCGATGGACACCATCACGTGGCCGGCAGGCGTGTCGCTGGTGAAGAAGGCCAGCGCGCCGGGCGGTGGGGTGCCGGTGTGGATGCGGCCCGCGGCCTTCTGCGCGTCGTAGTCGGCCGTCGCCGTCGCGTACCTGCCGGACGTGCCGTAGGCGACCTCGACGAACAGTTCGCACTCGTCCTCGTAGGCGGCCTTGCCCACCTCGGCCGCCGCCCACTTGGCGGCCGCCTCGGCGTCCGTGCCCGCGCACAGGCCGGTGACCAGACCGTCCGACCCGGTGTAGATGTACGTGTCGGACACGAAGTCGCCGTTGGACAGCTTGTCCCACACCTGGCTCGTGCCGTAGTGCCCGGTGATGGTCTGGCCATAGGTCTGACAGGAGATGGTCACACTGGCGCCGTCGGCCAGCGAGCCAGGTTCGCTCGCCGACGTGGTCGGCGCCGACCGTTCGGCGAGCGCGCCACCCGACGTCGTCACCGTGCCCGTGGCCGAGGCGTTGGCGACGCCGGTGCCGACGGCCAGCGCCACCGCCGGAATCGCGACGACGACCGCGATCTTGGCGAACAGTCCGTTCACTGGGATCCTCCACTACCAGCGGGAATGGGGCCTCCAGGACGGTAAGCGACCGTTCCGTGGGAAACCAGCGTCCAGATGGGTCAACCGGTGAATCATCCACCGATAATCGGCGGCCGTCCGTGTGACGGTCCGGTGCGCAGCCGGTGGTCCAGGGCCGTGTGTCTGCGGCCCGCGCCGACCGCCCGCACCGCCTGCCCGATCGCCTTCTTCGCGCCGACCAGCACGACCAGCTTCTTCGCCCGGGTGACCGCCGTGTAGAGCAGGTTGCGCTGCAACATCATCCACGCGCTCATCGTGACGGGAATGACGACGCACGGGTACTCGCTGCCCTGTGACCGGTGGATCGTCACCGCATAGGCGTGCGCCAGTTCGTCCAGCTCGCCGAACTCGTAGTCGACGTCCTCGTCCTCGTCGGTGCGCACGGTCAGCCGCTGCTCGACGACGTCCAGGCCGGTCACCACGCCGAGGGTGCCGTTGAAGACGCCGTTGGCGCCCTTGTCGTAGTTGTTGCGGATCTGCGTGACCTTGTCGCCGACCTTGAACACCCGGCCGCCGAACCGCCGCTCCGGCAGGTTCGGCCGGGACGGTGTCAACGCCTCCTGCAGCAACGCGTTCAGCGCACCGGCACCGGCCGGGCCGCGGTGCATCGGCGCGAGCACCTGGACGTCGCGGCGCGGGTCGAGGCCGAACTTCGCCGGGATGCGCCGTGCGACGACGTCCACCGTGAGCGCGGCCGCCGCGTCGGCGTCGTCCTCGGCGAACAGGAAGAAGTCCGGCAGTCCGGTGACGACCGGGTAGTCGCCGGCGTTGATGCGGTGCGCGTTGGTGACCACACCGGACTGCTGTGCCTGCCGGAACACCTGCGTCAGCCGGACGTTCGGAATCGGCGTGCCGCTCGTCAGCAGGTCGCGCAGCACCTCGCCGGGACCGACCGACGGCAGCTGGTCGACGTCACCGACCAGCAGCAGGTGCGCGCCCGGCGCGACCGCCTTGGCGAGTTTGTTGGCCAGCAACAGGTCCAGCATGGACGCCTCGTCGACGACGACCAGGTCGGCGTCCAGCGGGCGGTCCCGGTCGTACGCCGCGTCACCACCGGGCCGCAGTTCCAGCAGCCGGTGCACCGTGGACGCCTCGTGGCCGGTGAGCTCGGTGAGCCGCTTGGCGGCCCGGCCGGTCGGCGCGGCCAGCACCACCTTGGCCCGCTTGGCCGCCGCCAGCGTGACGATCGACCGCACGGTGAAGCTCTTGCCGCAGCCGGGCCCACCGGTCAGCACCGCGACCTTCGACGTCAGCGCCAGCCGCACCGCCTCCTCCTGCGCGGGCGCCAGGTCGGCGTCGGTGCGGGAACGCAGCCACGCCAACGCCTTCGTCCAGTCGACGACGGCGAACGCGGCCATCCGGTCGGCGGGCGCGGACAGCAGTGACCGCAGCTGGTTGGCCAACGAGATCTCCGCGCGGTGGAAGGGAACCAGGTAGATCGCGGTGATCGTGTCGTCGCCGTCGGGCAGCTGCTCCCGGACGACGCCCTCCTCGTCGACGAGTTCGGCGAGGCAGTCGATGACCGCGCCGGTGTCCACCTGGAGGATCTTGATGGCCTCGGCGATCAGCCGCTCCTCGGGCAGGTAGCAGTCGCCGCCGCCGGTCGCCTCGGACAGCGTGAACTGCAGGCCGGCCTTGATCCGCTGCGGACTGTCGTGCGGGATGCCGACGGCTTTCGCGATCGTGTCGGCCGTGCGGAAGCCGATCCCCCACACGTCGGTGGCCAGCCGGTAGGGCGTCGTCCGGACGACGTCGATGGCGGAGTCGTTGTACTGCTTGTAGATCCGGACGGCCAGCGACGTGGACACACCGACGCCCTGCAGGAAGACCATGACCTCCTTGATGGCCTTCTGTTCCTCCCAGGCGGCCGCGATCAGCTTGGTGCGCTTGGGACCGAGCTTCGGCACCTCGATCAGCCGGGCGGGTTCGGTTTCGATCACGTCCAGGGCGTCGACGCCGAAGTGTTCGACGATCCGGTCGGCCAGGCGCGGCCCGATGCCCTTGATCAGGCCGGAACCCAGGTACCGGCGGATGCCCTGCACGGTCGCGGGCAGCACGGTCGTGTAGTCGTCGACGTGGAACTGCTTGCCGTACTGGGGATGCGAGCCCCAGCGGCCACGCATCCGCAGGCTCTCGCCGGGCTGCGCGCCCAGCAGCGCGCCGACGACGGTGACCAGGTCGCCGCCGCGGCCGGTGTCCACCCGGGCGACCGTGTACCCGGTCTCCTCGTTGGCGAACGTGATGCGTTCCAGCACGGCGTCCAGCACAGCACCCGGAAACTGTGAAGCTGTGGCCACGCGGCGAAACTACACCAGCGTGCTGCTGCCGGTGAGGGCGTCGAACGCGGACAGGCCGGCCAGGACGAGCAGGACGATCCCGGTGATCCGGCGGACCAGCGCGACCGGCAGGTTGCGGATCAGCCTGCCGGCCACCATCGCCACACCGGCGACGGCCCACAGCGCGGCCGTCGCCGCGATGCCGACCTCGATGGCGTTGTCGTAGCGGGCGGCCATGTTGGCGGTGAGGATCTGCGTCAGGTCACCCCATTCGGCGACGAAGATCACCAGGAACGCGGTGCCGATCGTGCGCGCGCCGCCGATCCGGTAGCCGGTGTCGCCGGGGACGTCGTCGTCGTCCTCGCCGTCCGACCGGAAGGCCATGACGGCGCCGATCAGGAACATCAGCGCGACGACACCCTGTACGAGCCGGTGCGGCAGCAGCGTGAAGAGCACGCCACCGACGGTGACGGCGATGGCGACGTGCAACAGGAACGCGCTCGCCGCGCCCATCCACACCAGGCCGGCCCGGCCCTTCGCGGCCAGCAGCAAGGACGCGAACATCGTCTTGTCCGGCAGCTCGCCGATGAACACGACACCGAACACGGTGCCGAGGACGACTGGACTCACGGTGCTCCGCTCCCGACCGGCGCGGGCGCTCCCAGGGGATACTCCCGCACCAGCCGACTCGACGACTGGCCTGCGGAAGGTCTCGCCCACCCGGCTGGTGGTCCGGGCCCGGCGACCGGGCGTCCTGGGACGCCAGTATGTCGATCCACCGGCGGGGGCTACTCCCCTTCAACTGTTCGCCAGTCTACGGCACAGCCCCCATGTCGATCTCATGACCTGAGCCACGCTCCGATCACACCCGTCCTGAGCTGCGAGAATCGGCCGTTCCGGGAAAGTCGTCGGGTTGGTGCAAGCGATACGGTCGCCCGTGCGTGTACAGGGCGTGGAACCAGACAGGCGCGAGTTCGCGGAGTTCTACACGGCGGCGGCCGACGACTGCCTGCGAGCCGTGCTGGTCGTGGTGGGCAGCCGACAGCAGGCCGAGGATCTCGTGGCGGAGGCGTTCACCAAGGCGTGGCTGTCCTGGCGCACGGTGCACCGGATGGCCGAGCCGCGCGCCTGGGTGGTGCGCGTCGCGTTGAACGCGCACGTGTCGTGGTGGCGGCGGCACCGCAGGGAGGTGGCGCTGGGCGACCACGACCGGGTCGCCACCGGCGCCGAGCCGCAGGGCCTGGACGGCGCGCTGGTGGCCGCGCTGCGGCGGCTGCCGGTGCGGCAGCGGGAGGTCGTCGCCCTACGGCTGCTGCTGGACCTGGACACCGCGACGACCGCACGGACGCTGGGCATCCCGACCGGCACCGTCGCCTCCCACCTGCACCGGGCGCTCGCCGCGCTGCGCCGCGAGATCCCGTCCTTCGACGATCAGGAGCTGACCAGATGAACGACACCTTCGCGGCCGTCCGGGACCGGATGCGTGACTCCCTGGCCGACGTGCGCATGCCGGTGACGGCCGACCAGATCACCGCGCGCGGGACGCGCCGCCGCACCCACCGCAGGGTGGCGGGGCTGGCCGCCGCGTGCGTCATCGCCGGGACGGCAGCGGGCGCCGCGGTGCTGACCGGGCCGGCAGGCCAGTCCAGCGGCCGGTCCGGGGTGCACGTCCACCTCGCGGCGTGGTCGGTGGACACCAACACCGACGGCACGGTCACCCTCACCGTGCACGAACTGTGGCACGCCGACGACCTGCGCGCCGCCCTGGCCCGGGCCGGGGTGCCGGCCGTCGTGACACCCGGACAGTCGTGTCTGGACCCGCAGAACCAGTCGCGGCTGTTCCACAGCGCGGTGCTCGGCAAGGACGGCCTGACCATCCGGCCGTCGGCCATCCCACCCGGCGACAAGCTGCTGATCAGCCTGCCGACGGCGCCGGACGGCAGCGTGGTCGGCTACGGCTGGGGCCTGACCAGCCCCGGTGAACAGCTGCGGTGCAGCGACATGAGCAACGTGGTGTTCACGCCGGTGACGTCTATGCCGCCGTGGTTCGCACACGCGAAAGGAAATCGCTGACGATCCCGGCGAGCGGTCCGGGGATCTCCATGGGCGCGAGGTGCCCGCTGCCCGGGACGACGGTCAGATCGGCCCGCAGCCGGTCGGCCAGTCGGGTGACCGCGTCGACCGGCGCGATGCCGTCCCGGTCGCCGGTGGTGACCAGGGTGGGCGCGGTGACGGCGGCGGTGTGCTCGTCGAACGGCGTCTCGTAGTAGCTGAGAAAACTCTCGATCATCGCCGGCACGTTCGAGTTCGCGTAGTTCTCGTAGTCCTGTTCCAGGATCCAGCGGCGCCTCGCCCTGTCCTTCGTCGTGATGACGAAGGCGTCGGCGAGGTACACGGCGGGTTTGCTGGTGAGCCAGAACCGGGCCAGGGGTCCGGGCAGCACGGCGGCGAGCCGGTAGTACAGCTTGCCGAGGTTCGCGGTGGCGTTGCTCGCCGTGGACACCGGGTTGAGCAGCGTCAGGCTGCGCAGGCCGGTGCCGTGGCGGGCGGCGTGCACCAGTGCGATGGACGCGCCCAGCGAGTGGCCGAGCAGGTGGCAGGTGCCCAGGCCCAGTGCGGTGCGCAGGTCGGCGACGACGTCGGCGTAGGCGGTGAGGCTGTGCGGTTCGGTGAGCGTGCCGGACGTGCCGTAGCCGGGCAGGTCGGGGAGCACGACGTTGACACCGGGCAGGGCGGTGGCCAGTTCCAGGAGGCCGCGGTGGTCGCCGCCCAGGCCGTGCAGGCACAGCACGGTGTCGGCGTGGCCGTTGTCGACCGTCCAGTAGCCGACCGCGGTGCCGCCCAGGTCGACCGTGCCTTCCCCCATGATCGTGGACACGATCGGGAGCCTATCCGGCGTACGGTGACGGCGTACCGTGACGGCGGGAGGTACGCCGATGGCCGTCACCGCGCACGCCCCGACCGCACCACCGACCGTGCGACTGCCGGTCGCGGTCCAGACCTTTCTGTTCGGCCAGTACCGGCCGCTGCTGCTGCCGTTGGCACGCCGACGGTACGGCGACGTGTTCAGCGTGCGGATCGCGCCGAACAACCGGACCGTGGTGCTGCTGGCCCGGCCGGAGGACATCCGCACGGTGTTCACCGGACCCGCCGACGTGTTCCACGCGGGCGAGGGCAA
>DASZXM010000743.1:0-2114 GCA_035546415.1 Pseudonocardiaceae bacterium | reverse complement strand
GTCAACGACATCATGGGCATCGTGATCCGCACGATCACGCCCACGTCGGCGGGGCGGACGGTCGTCGCACAGTGGACGCTGGCCACGAAGGGTGAGCCGGAGTCCGTGCGCGCCCGCGGGCTCGACTCGTACGTCACCTTCCAGGGGCCGGGTGGGCTGGCGACCCCGGACGACATGGAGGCCTGCGAATCGTGTCAGCAGGGTTTCGCCGCCGCCGCGGAGTCACCGTGGTCGGACATCTCGCGGGGCATCCACAAGGAAGCGGACGGAGGTCCGTTCGCCGCGTCCGACGAGGTGCAGCAGCGCGCGTTCTGGCGCCGTTGGCGGGACCTGGTGGCGACCTGACCGGGTTATCCTGCGGAAATGCGAATCAGCGCCGACGAGGCGGATGAGCAGCGGTCGGTGGGTGACCGGATGCTGCTCATCCTGGACACCGTGGCGACGTCGCCCGGTGAGATCGGCCTGAGCGAGCTGGCTCGGCGGACCGGACTGAAGAAGGCCACGGTGCACCGCCTCGCCACGGACCTGGTCGCCCACCGGATGCTGGAGCGGGGCGGCTACGGCTACCGGTTGGGCCTGCACCTGTTCGAGTTGGGGGAGCACGTGCCGGCGTCCCGCCGCCTGCGGGCCACCGCGCTGCCCTACATGGCCGACCTGCTGACCGCCACCGGCGAGATCGTCCAACTCGGCGTGCTGGACGGCACGGACGTCGTCTACATCGAGAAGTTGACCGGCCGGCAGAGCGCGTCCGCGCCCTCCGCCGTGGGTGTCCGGTTACCGGCCTACTGCACCGGCCTGGGCAAGGCGATCCTGGCGTTCAGCCACGAGTCGGCCGTCGACCGGGTCCTCGCCGCGCCGATGCCCGCCCACACGAGCACGACGATCACCGACCCGGCGCGGTTCCGGCGCGAACTGGAGCGGATCAGGGACACCGGTGTCGCCTACGACCGCGAGGAAGGCACCCGGGGCATCGCCTGTGTCGCGGCCCCGATCGTGGTGGAGAGCTACGTGGGCCGGGACGGGCACCGGGCCGTTGCCGGGCTGTCGGTGACCGGCCCGGCCCAGCGGTTGCGCCCGACCCGGCTGGCGGCCGCGGTGCGCACCGCGGCCCTGAGCATCAGCCGCGGCCTGGGCTACCCGTCGCTGCACTGATCCGCGTCGACCTCGTCGGACGGGCGGTGCACGCCGACCGTCGTGCCCCGGCCGAATGCGGCCGCGACGGTCGCACCCGGTCGCAGCGGCATCGCCGCCGTGAGGCCGCCGGTCATGATCAGTTCGCCGCGCCGGAGCGTGTGTCCCCGCTCGGCCAGCCGGGCGGCCAGCCACGCGACACCGTGCAGGGGATGACCGGCCGCGGCCGCCGACGTGGCCGTCGCCAGCGGTGTGCCGTCGTCGGTCAACGCCACGGTGACACGGTGGCAGCGCAGCGGGTCGACGTCGAGCACCGGGCCGAGCACGACTCCGGCCGCGGACGAGCCGTCCGCCGTGTTCTGCTCGGCGGTGAACCGGTACCGGTGCCAGATGGAGTCCACGATCTCCAGGCAGGCCCGGACCTCGGCCACGGCGTCGGCGACGTCGGTCAGCAGGAGTGCCGGGCCGGACAGGTCGCGTCCCAACACGATCCCGATCTCCGGCTCCACCCTCGGATGCAGGAAACCGCGCGCGACCGCACCGTCGTGCAGCACCATGTCGTCCAGCAGCGGCCCGTGATTGGGTGCCGGGATGCCCATCTGTCGCCGCATCACCGCCGAGGTGTAGCCCAGTTTGTACCCGACCGCGCAACGGCCCTCCGTAAGCCGTAGTTCGGTCAGTCGGGCCTGGACTGCGTATGCCTGTTCCAGCGACAGCGCGGGCCACCCGTGGTCGGCGTCCAGCAGCCGGTGTTCGCGGCGCGCCTGGTGCAGTGCCGCTGCCAGCGGTTCCGTATCGGTCACAACCGGATCGTCCTGCCTGGACGTTGCCGCCGGCACCGCGTCGGTCCATTGGGCGGTCCGTGCCGTGGTCGCGGGTGAACCGGTTCTCGACACTCGGGACCAGCACCGCTCGACGATGAGGAGGAGCAGCCATGGCTGAAGTGCTGGGTCTGGGACTGACCCACTACCCGCCGCTGAGCG